>VFKU01000078.1 GCA_009885415.1 Rhodothermota bacterium | reverse complement strand
GGTGGATGCGCTGGCCGAGGCGCGGATCGACATCGATTTCGGCTATCCGCACCAGCGCGCGGCGACGTTGGAGGCGTATTCGGATCTCATCCGCGAGGCGGGACAATTTCGCTGCTATTGCGCGGCGGTGGCGGGCCTGTGCGCGGTGGCCTGCGGCGAAACGGACGTCTATTCGGCGCTCGATACGCAGCCGTGGGATTCGACGGCGGGTGCGCTGCTGGTCGAAGAGGCGGGCGGGCGGGTGACCGCGTTCAGCGCGGCGCCGCTCAACCTCGTGCACGGGCACGCGCCGATCGTCGCGTCGAACGGCCTGTTGCACGACGCGTTTCTGCAGCGCGTGCATCCGCCTGCGGACGCGGCGCGCTAAGCGGCGGAGGCCCACGCGATGCGCCGGCTGATGGCTCTGCTCGCGCAATGGTTCACGACGGAGCACGGCGTCTGCCTGCTGCTGATCGTTTGGGTGGGCACGCTGGCGATCATTCCGCTGGCACTGGACAATGCCGCGCCGCTGGACCTCTCCCCCACGCTTGCCGTGCCGGCGATCGGGGACACGCCGCTGATCGATTCCGGGCGCACAGAGGACTATGCGGCGGCGCATACCGCGCGATCCTACTTGTACCTGGCGGAAATCGGGCTCGGCCGCGGCTCGAGCTTGTGGGACCCCCGCGAATTCACCGGTACACCCTTTCTCGCGCAGTGGGACACGCGTGCGCTCTCGCCCTTTAGTCTGCCCGTGTATTTTCTCGGCGCGCGCGTTGGGCTTTGGGTCGCGGCGCTGCTGAAGATTTCGCTGGCAGGCGCGCTCGCGTTCTACGCGGCGCGGGTGCTGGGATTTACGCACGCCTTCGCGCTCTTCGTCGCCGTGTCTCACGGCCTGAGCGCGACGCTCGTCATCTGGACGGCCGACCCGGTCGCCGACGCCGTTGTTTGGGTGCCGATGGTCTTCCTGTTCGCGGAGCGCCTGAGCTTGGGGCAGTTGCGCTACTGGCCGGGCGCGGCGATCGTGATTGGTTTGATGTGCCTGAGCGGCGCACCGCAGGCGATCGTTTCGACCTTTCTATACTTCGGCGCCTACTTCCTGTATCGGCGCGACCACCGGGCGTGGACGTGGCTGCCGGGCCCGGCGCTGTCCGCCGGGGTGGCGCTCGCGCTCGGCCTGGGCATTGCCGCAGTGCAGCTCCTGCCATGGGTCGAGTGGCTGCGCCATTCGCGCGCGGTGTGGATCGCGGGCGACGCCGCCGGTTGGGTCGCCGTCGGTGCGCCATTGGGCCCGCTCGCGCGCTTCGGCGACGCTGCGCGAATCCGCGCGGCAGCGCCCCTGCACACGGGGTACATCCCGCTGCTGCTCGCCGGACTCTGGCTGGTCGTCCGGCCTGAAGCGCCCAGGGGCCAGCGGCGGCGGGCGGACGGTCTGCTGATCATCAGCACGGTGTGGCTCGCGGCGGCGGTGCTGCTCGCCGCGCTGCAACCGCAGGTTCGGGCGCTGCAACCGATCTTGCTTCGCGCGTTCACGGCGCCCCTCGCCTTTGGTCTGGCCTTGGGCGGGGCGGCGGCGGCGGAGGCCTGGCTGCAGTTACGCCCGGCGCAATCGCTCGTGGCGATCAAGCGCTTCTTGACACTCGCGGCGGCCTTCGTCGTGCTGGCGATACTTTCGCACGCGGCGGTGTGGCCGCAGCTCTCGGGCGTGGCGCGCGCGCCGATCGAAATGCTCGCGGAGGCGCTGACGCTGACAGCCTTCGTACTTGTGCTCGGCATTACGCTCGTGCGGCCGTGGCCGCGCTTGATGGGATACGCGCTCAGCGCGGCGGCGGCGCTCGAGCTGCTCGTCCTTTTCGTACCGCTGCAACCACGCACGCCTTGGGCGGAGATCGCAGCGGAGACGGCGGGCCGCACAGGAAACGCTGCGGCCGAGCGCGTGGTCTTCGGCCCGGGCACGGAATCGGCCGGGCAAACGGCGCTATCGTCCGCGCTCATCGGCGGCTTTTCGCCGCGTGCGCCGGAGCGCGTGGCGGCGTACTTGCAGCGCGCGCAGGAAGACCCGCTACTGTTCACGCGGGCGGGCGTTTCGCGTTTCGTGCTGTCGCTCGAGAACCTCAGCGGGCCCTACGCCGCCTTGCGCCCACAGCTTCGCCTGCGCAGCGTAACGGCGGAGGGTGCAGGCGTTTTCGATTACACCCCGGGCGCGCAACCCACGCAACTGATCCACAACTTTCGCATCGTCCCCGATTTCGACCCCGTACTGCTCGACTCGACGCGCGCGCCCCTGGTCGAGGCCGCCGCAGGGCCCGGCCGCATCGAAGGACGGCTCGGGAAACCCCTACTATCGGCCGAGGGCGGCGCGGACGAGCAGCGCGTCAATGTATTGCAGAACGACCCCGGCGTGTTGACACTGGCGCAGACGTATTATCCCGACTGGTCCGCGCGGGTGGACGGGACGGCCGTGCCCGTTTTCGCAGTCGACGGCGCGTTTCAAGGCATCGAAGTGCCGTCAGGATCGCGCGATGCGGCGTTTCGCTATTCACCCGTGATGTTCCGCTGGGGATTGATTGTCTCGAGCGCTTCGCTGTCGCTGAGTCTGCTGGGTTTGGCGCATTTGGTTTATTTTCGGTTGAAGAACCAGTTCTTCAAGATGTGAAGCAACAGGGCTGCGCGGACGCGAGGGGTGAACGTGTCGTGCGAATAAATTGAGAATCAGGTGTGACGCCGCCCAGCTTCGCTGGGCTCGGTAAAGCGGCAGCTATCGCTGCCGCAGTCCAAGGAGTTATCCATTTTCTTGAAGTTTTGTCCGGTGTTCGTTATGATCGCTGGGCGTGCGCGGGTGGTGAAATTGGCATACACGCTAGACTAAGGATCTAGTCCCGAAAGGGGTGCAGGTTCGATTCCTGTCCCGCGCACCACTTCTTCTTTATCCTTTCCTTCGCGGCCCGCCGGTACCGCCTTAAACCTCTCCCGCCCCACTACTTCTTCAGGTGTTCGTTGAACCACGCGACCGCCAAGTCCGCTCCCTGGACGTAGCGCGCCTGGTAGATGCCGTAGTGCTGGATGCCGGGCTCGACGTGGTATTTCGCGGGGACCTTGTCCTTCACGAGGTTGTAGGCCTTTTCGGCGTGTTGGTGGCGGTCGAAGAGCTCTTCGTTTTCGGCGTCTATGAAGAGGATGGGCGCCTTGAGTTTGGCGACTTCGTCCACCGGCACATAGCGCGCGAAACGCTCGAGGTGGGGCGTGCCGCGCAGGTTCGGGAATACGTTTTCGCCTTGCGGGACCGCGGGCGCCTCGCCTCGCGAACGTTTTACTTCCATCGCGTGCGTGCCCGCGAGCCCGCCCTGAGCGGCGTAGGGCCGTGCGGCGGCCTCGCGGCCGTCCATCGCACCGACCTGGCTGACGACACACTTTACGCGCGTATCGTTGATCGCGGTCTGTAGCACGAGCCCGCCACCGAAGCTGCTGCCCCAGACGCCGATGCGATCTTTGTCGACCATCGCCTCGCCTTCGAGAAAGTTTATCGCGTTACGGATGTCCTCGAGTTGATCGAAGGGGTCCACCAATTCGCGGATCGCCTGGGCCTTGACGGTGACGTTGCCGTCGGCGTCGGGCTTGGGCATCGGGTCGTGCATGACAAGACGGCTGTCGCTCTCGCCCCAGCCGCGATAGTCGAGGGTGAGGACGACGTAGCCCTCCGCGGCGAAGCGCGGGGCGTAGGTCCGGTTCAGGTGCTCCTTCACTCCGCCCCAACCGTGGCAGAGCAGAATCGCGGGAAACTTGTCGCCCTCCTTCGCGTCCTTGGGCCAGAAAATGTTTCCCGACATCCGTGTGCCGTCGCTCCAGATGTTCACGGCGCGCGACGCAACTTTGTCGTTGGGCTGCGCGGAGGCGAAGGGCGCGAAGAGCAGCGCGAAGCCGGTCAAAAGCAATGCAATCTTGATCGTAAAACGCATGATGGTGGACCTCCCTGGAGTCAGTGCCCGGCGACATTGATGATCGTCGCCGGTTGGCGAGTCGAGCGCCGAAGATGTTACCCTATTGGCGTTGTAAACGGCGGGCGCAGGGAATATCTCACCGCCACGCCCCGTTTCAGCGTAACAAGCCCTCCTCCGGCGCGGCGCAGCGCCCCTGCCGGTAGGGCGCACAGGGAGAGCCTAAGATGCCGCCAATCTACGACCCGGAAATGTGCAAGCCGATGGAAATGGAACTGACCAACGTCGGGGTGACCGCGCTGCGGACGCCGCAGGACGTGGACCGCGCGCTGCTCAAGACGCCGGGCACTTCGCTGCTGGTGATCAATTCCGTGTGCGGCTGCGCGGCGGGCAATTGCCGCCCGGGCGTCACGCTCGCGCTGCAAAACAACAAGATTCCGGACAACCTTTTCACCGTGTTCGCCGGTTTGGACACCGAGGCTGTGCAACGCGCGCGGGAACTCATGACGGGCGTCCAGCCCTCCTCCCCGAGCATCGCGCTGTTCAAAGACGGGCAACTGATCGGCATGCTCGAACGCCGCCACATCGAGCGCATGTCGGCCATCGACATCGGGAACGCCTTGACGAAAGTGTTCAACGAGCAATGCGAGCGCCCGGGGCCGTCGGTCTCGCGCGAGACTTTTGAACAGAACGAGCACGTGCAGCGCTGCGGCTCGACGATTCCGCTTTACCAGGGCAATTAGGTTCTCGCGCGAGGAAGCGCGGGCTGGTGGTGGGCGAGATTGCTTCGTCGCACATCCCGCTCCTCGCAATGACGGTGTTGGTTTGGCGGCGGCGGGCCTTCGGGCCTCGCCGCCGTTTTCACGTCCAACGGAATGGAGGCCCCTCGCCAATGTCGAACGCCGCGGATCGGACACGCTACCTTCGGATCGCCTGCGCGTTGGGCGGGCTCGCGGTCGTCGCGGGCGCCTTCGGCGCGCACGGGCTCAAGTCGCGGATCGACGCGGTGCATCTGGGCTACTGGCACACCGCGGCCCAGTACCAGATGTATCACGCGCTGGCGATGTTGGCCTTTGCGGCCGGTGCAATGTCGGGCGCGGCGGGGCGCGCGGGCGTGTGGGCCTGCCGGGCGTGGATCGCGGGTGTTGCGATTTTTTCGGGGACGCTGTACGTGATGGCGGTGACGGATTTGCGTTGGCTTGGCGCGATCACGCCGATCGGCGGGGTGGCGTTGATCGCCGGGTGGGGCTTGGCGGCGATTTCGGTGGGGTCGCGCGGAGGAGAGCGCTAGGGACGGCGCGTTTTGAGTGGTGGATGGGAAGCATGCGAGTTATGGGAACCCGCATGGGGCTCGCGGCCGTGAGGCAGGGCCAAGGTCATTGGAGAGAGTTGTCCGCATGGGCGGGCCGCCCATGCCACGAAGGCCCGGGTGGCTAAGGCTTTGGCGTGGTCTCCGGCGCTGGCGCGGCGACAGCGGGTTGGCGTGGCACGAAGGGGAAGCGGCGGGTGTCGTATTCGACTTTCAGGCCACGGGCGAGGGCGATCTCGACCACCTCGGCGCCGGTTTCCTTCGGCGCTCCCGGGTGCTCCCGGACGATCATGGTCTTTGACTCGGGTTTGTTTAGATTGTTCACGAGTTGTTGGAGTTCCGGCATCGTGACCATTTCTCCCTCGGCGAGCAATCCTCCGGTTTCCCCGATCGAGACGGAGAATTCGCGCTTGCCTTTGTCGATCTTGTACAGAAGACGACCCAGGGTGCTCTTTGCATCGAGACGCATGGTCTCGGCGAGGCCGTCTTCGATCTTAGCGAGCTTGACGGCCTCGGGCTGAGTCTCTTCGCCGACGATGGTGGGCGTCAGAAAAATGAGCAGTTCGCGGTCCTGGTGATCTCGGCCCGTGCTGCGGAACGCACGGCCCAGTACCGGAATCTCGCCGAGGAAAGGGACCTTGTCGGCCTTGTTGCTGAAGTTGCTCGTGCGCAGTCCGCCGAGCACGATGGTTTCCTGATCGCGTACCAACACTTGGGTCGTTGCCTGATTCTTCGTTTTCTGGGGCAGGGTGTTTTTCTGGCCGTTCGCCAGCACTTCGACGGTGACAAAGGTGCTGTCTTCGGCGTCGATGTCGAGCAGGATGCTGTCGCCGCTGGTGATGCGCGGCGTCACCTCGAGCACGGTGCCGACATGGATGAATTCGATCGCGGTGTTCGAGCTCACGCCGTTCAGGTTATTGTTGCCGAAGGTGGTCGTCGATGACGCGAAGGGGACTTCGGTGGTGTTCTCGAATTTGGCGATTTTGCCGTCCTGGACGGTGATGCGCGGGTGGGCGAGGATGGTGGCGTCGTCGGAGGTGTTCAACATATTAATGAGCACTCCAAGGGGAGTGCCCTGGAAATCCACAGTGGTCCCTTTCGACGGCGCGGAGGTAACCGAGCCTACGGTAATATCCAGGGGATCGCCGCCTGCCGTGGTCGAGTAGGACCAGTTGATGTTTAGGTTGCGCAGAATGTTTCGGCCGGCGGAGGCGAGGTAGGCCTCGATTTGCACCTGGCGGCGCTTGGCGTCCCAGGCCTTGATGCGCTGGTCGATCTCATTGAGCCGGTAGGGCGTCGCGGTGACGGTGATCTGGTGGGTGTCGTCGTGCACCACGATCGAGCCCATTGCTTCCGGCACAAGCGCGCCGATGTCCTCGGCGACCGTCTCGGGATCGGCGTAATCGAGTAGCCAGGTCCGCGTGGCGAGTTCCTGATCGAGCAGGGCAATGACTTCGCCGATGCGCACGATGCGCTGAGGGCGATCGAAGACCACCAGCGAGTTGGAGCGCGCATCAACGCTGAGCGTGCCGCTCTCGGTGAGGAGCGCCTCGACGCTCGTGCTGAGCGCTTCCGCGTCGACGTGGACGAGCTGAAACGAGCGGGTCTCCTGGGGCGCGTCGATTTCGCTGATGATCTTGCGCATCGATTCGAGATTGTCCTGGGTGTCGTAGACCACGATTTTCGAGGAGGCGGGATCGGCGATGAGCCGGCCCTTGCCGGAGAGCAAGGACGACAGGACGGTCTCGACACTTTGCAGGTCGGCGTAGCGCACGGAAAACTCCGCCTGCACGAGCGAGCCGTAGGCCTTTTCGAGGTGCTCCTGCTTCGTCATGACGAAAAGGAAGTTCGCTTCTTTGTCGTACTCGTAGAAAACCTCGTTGAACCGCAGGATCGCGAGCGCTTGTGCGGGAGTAATCTCGTTGGTCCAGAATTCGAGCATGACCTCGCGCACTTTAGGGGTGGACGCGATGTTCCAGGCCGTGGCCACCGCGAGCGCATCGAGGAACTCGCTGGCCGACATCGGGCCGTTGATGGTCAATTTGGCGCTGACGTCGGCCTCGGGCGCGTCGCCGTACTTGAGCGGCCGCGCGAGGAGCGGCTCGTAGGC
>VFKU01000200.1 GCA_009885415.1 Rhodothermota bacterium | reverse complement strand
GGAAGCCGATGCCACCAAAGCCCGCCCCCGCACAACAATCCACCAAGAGGCTATCATGCTCTATCTGCGTCCATCTGCACTATCCGCGGACACACTTCCCGACCCTTCATAGAATCTCGACTTCAATTTCAGAAAATGTTTCTCATACGCATTCCAGCTTAGCCAGCCGATTCCCCACGACACACTCGCCACGACAAACACGCGCACCGTAAGCGCGGCGTCCTGCGAGCCCAGCCTCTCCGTCAGCGCCTCCAACGGCACGATGCGCGCGAAGAGCAGTCCCGAAAGTCCCCAGTGAAAAATGTAGATCGCGTAGCTGTACTTTCCAAAAGACCGCAGCACGGGGTTTTCGAGTAGCCGCCGGTACAAGTTTTTCTTCGGCGCGGCGAGTGCGAAGACCAGCAGGCAGCCGTAGAGAAGACTGAAGGCCGAGTAGGCGTAGCGTTGCACATCGCCGGAGAGTTGGAAGAAGTGGTGAACTTGCACGGCCGTCCCGGTCAGCACCCAGAGTGCGATGATCGCGAGCCACGGCGCGCATGCACGCAGCTTCTCGAGTCCGTTTCGATCGCGGCCCATCACCGCGACGAACGCGCCGATGGCCAGGTCGTCGACGCGGCAGAGGGTGAAGAAATACGGCTCTGGATTGAATCGCTCCGTGATGAAATACATCCGCAGCATCCACGCGCCGAGGAAGCCGATGGCGCACACGCCGATCAGTTGGCGGCGCGTCGTGAAGAGCACGATGAACGGCCACACGAGATAGAACTGTTCCTCGACCGAGAGCGACCAGAGGTGCAGCAACTCCACCCAGTCTCCGGCGAAGGGGTTCGCGCCGATTTCGCCGTGCGCGCTCGCGTAGAGGTTCGCCGTGTAGGTCCACAGCCACACTTGACGCCCGGCGACCTCGCGATAGCCCTCGGTGTTCAGTGCGGGGAACCACGGCGCGACGACGAAAACGAGAAAGAGGACGAGGTAATAGAGTGGGAAGATGCGCAGCGTGCGGCGTGCGTAGAAATTGCGGAAGTAATGCGGTCCGCCTTTCGCGTCGAGCAGGATGCCCGTGATGAGGAACCCGGAGAGTACGAAGAAGAGATCGACGCCCGTCCAGCCGACGGTCGCCGTGCGCCAATAGTCGCCGAGGTAATGCGAGACGATGACGAGGAGGATGGCGACGCCGCGCAGGCCGTCGAGCGCGGGCAGGCGTTCGCCTTTCGGCTCCGCTCCGGTCTGTCCGTTCATCGTCCCCGGATCCGGGAGTTACTGCGCCGCGGCCGACACGCTTGCCGGGTTGTGCGCCGCTTGGTGGTGCTCCTTGAGCACGTCGCGGCCGAAATCGCCTGCAAAGTCGCGCCAGGCCGTGTGCGAATGGTTGCCGTTGTTCTGCGTGTTGTCGTATTCGAAGACGAAGGTGGGGCCCTGCACGCGATAGTAGTTCTTGTCGCCTGCCGCAGCGCCGCCCATCCACACGAAGCGGATTTTTTCCAAGCCCGCCTCGCGCAGTTTCGCCAGGCGCGCCGCGGCCACGCCCGGCCGCTGCACACCTGCCGCCTCGCCGAGCAGCTTCATCAAAGCGGCCTGCTGATCCGACTTCAACTCCGCATAGCTAATTCCCTGCGCCGCGTCGGGCGGTGTCGCGACGGGATCGAAGCGGGTCAGGATGTCCGCCGGCGCGTCGCCCGGGGCGATTGTTTTCGTGCGCTGCGCTTCGTCGAGGCTGGCGAGCAGGGCTTTCGCGATATCCTCGATCGCGCCGAGGAGGCGCGTGCCTTTCATCGAGCCTTCCATGACTTGGTGCGGATTCGAGCCGAAGAACTGCGGGGTCGACGAGACGATCTGTCCGTCGCTGATCGTAAAATTGAGCGAGATGTGGTGCCCCTCGAAGCGCAGGCCCCACGCGCCCTTGTCCGCGGGTTCGCCGAAGACGAGGAGGTAGTACATGTCGGGGTCGCGCGCTTCGGGCATGCTCTTGAG
>VFKU01000495.1 GCA_009885415.1 Rhodothermota bacterium | reverse complement strand
CAGTGGGGCGACGAGGGCAAGGGCAAGACCGTCGACTACCTGACCGAGCGCGCGGACGTCGTCGCGCGTTACGCGGGCGGGAACAACGCCGGACACACGGTCGTCGTGAACGGCAAGAAGACTGTGCTGCACTTGATTCCCTGCGGCATCCTCCACCCCACCACCTCCTGCGTCATCGCGAACGGGACGGTGATTGATCCGGGCGTGTTGCTGCAGGAAATTGATCGGCTCGCCGAGGCGGGCTGCTCGGTGGCCGGGCGCTTGCACATCTCGGAAGCCGCCCACGTCATCATGCCGTACCACCGCGTGATCGACGCGGCGCAGGACCGAATGCGCGGCAAGAACCGCGTGGGCACGACGGGCCGCGGCATTGGGCCGGTATATGCGGACAAGGCGGCGCGCACGGGGATTCGTTTTGGCGACTTGCTCGACCGCGCGACTTTTGAAGAGAAGCTCGCGTTTGCGCTCGAACACGCGAACGCGCTGCTGACGAAGGTATACAACGAGAGCGCGATCGACTTCGCGGCGGTGCGGGATGAGTACCTGGGCTACGCGGAGCGGCTCCGCTCCCACGCGGCTGACACGGTGGATCTCCTGCACACGGCGATGGCCGCCGGCAAGAAAGTCATCTTCGAGGGCGCGCAAGGCGCGCTGCTCGATCTCGACCACGGCACCTATCCCTACGTCACCAGCTCGACGACGATGTCGGGCGGGGTGTTTGGCGGCGCGGGCGTCGGCCCTGGACAAATTCAGGGCGTCGTCGGAATCCTCAAGGCGTATATGACGCGGGTCGGCGAAGGCCCGATGCCCACCGAACTCAAAGACGCGGCGGGCGAGCGGCTGCGCGAGATCGGGAAGGAATACGGCGCGACGACCGGACGGCCGCGGCGCTGTGGATGGCTGGATGTGGTACCGCTGCGACGGGTGATTCAGTTGTGCGGGATCACGAGCATTGTGATGACGAAGCTCGATGTGCTCACCGGTTTTGACCGGATTCCGGTCTGCACGGCCTACGAACTTGACGGCAAGCGGATCGACCGGTTCCCTGGGCGCATCTCGCAGCTCGAGCGGGTGACGCCGGTGTACGAGGACGTGCCTGGGTGGAAGGAAGACCTCAGCCGCTGCGAGAGCTGGGACGAGCTTCCGGCGGCCGCACGGTCCTACGTGAGACGCATCGAAACCCTTCTGGGCGCGGCGATCAGCGTGGTCAGCGTCGGGCCCGACCGCGATCAGACCCTGGTTCGGCGAGACCCCTTTGGATAATCGGGGCGCGTATTTCGAGAAAGAAGGAAACTTCTTTGATCGTTTCAGTGTCTAAGTAATCGCACTTTCCCGGTTTGCCGAATGTAAGGAGAAGGTCATGCGTCGTGCAATTACAATTTTGGTCGTGTTTACGCTTGCGGCGATGGCGTCCTGGTCTGCCAGTGCGCAGGAAAACAAGGCCGATGCGGACTTGAAGGAGCCTACGGAGCCCTCCGCGGCGGACAAACCCGGCGACGAGAAGAACCTCTTCCAGAACCTGAAGGTGGAGCTCTTGGATCTCGACCGCTTGCGGGAAGAGGTCGACCAGAAACTGGTCGGCGAGCCCGTGCGGATGACGGTGGAGCAATGCGTCCAGCAGGCGCTGAAGAGCAACCAGGACATCCTGATCGCGGGGTACGGGATTGCGATGTCGGACGCGGACCTGATGGCCGCGCGCGGCGATTTCGACCCAGCGCTCGAATTGAGCGCAAAGCATACCGACACGGCGCGCCCGGCGAGTGCACAGATCCAGAATTTCTCCGGCGGTAATGTCGTCAACATCCAGTCCCGGCTGCAGGATTACCAGTTGGCGCTTCGCGGCCGGACGTGGGTCGGGACCCAATACAGCTTCGGCTTTAACGTGAGCCGCGAACGCAGCACCTTCATTCGCGACCCGGTCACTTTTGCTCCCCTCACGAACTACACCGCGGACTGGACGCTCGCGCTTACGCAGCCTCTGTTGCGCGGGATGGGCACGAAGTCGAACCTGGTGCGGCTGAAGCGCGCGAAGAACAACCAGAAGATTTCAGACGCGCAAGCGGAATTGATTTTAATGACGACCATCGGCGAGGTGGTGAAAAGTTACTGGGACCTCGTGGGCGCGGTCGAGCAGCTCAAAGTGCGTCAGCGGGCGCTGGACAACGCGGTGCGCGTGCAGCGTATCAACGAGCAGCGCTTCGAACTGGGGACGGCGGCCGAGCTGGAAGTGTTCCAGGCGAAGGCGGGTGTGGCGGCGCGCCAGAGCGATCTCGTCACTGCGCGGACCTTCGTGCTCGACGCGGAAGATTTGCTAAAGACCCGCATGGGCCTGATGAATGAAACGGGCGATCTCTTGTCAGGCGCGAACATCATTCCGGTCGATAGCCCACTCATTCACGACCCAGAGTACGACCTCGACACGAGCATGAGGACGGCGATTGAACGCCGGCCCGACGTGATCAGCGCACAACTGGCGATCGAGAATGCCGATCTGAGCTTGAAGGCCAGCCGGAACGACTTGTTTCCGCAGCTGGACCTTTCGACGAGCTTCGGACGCAACGCGCTCGAGATCGATGGGAGAGATATTTTCAATGGCCTGGGGGACGACAGCCACCGCACCTGGACGATTGGCGCGGTGGCCTCGGTCCCGCTGGGAAACCGGACGGCACGGGGCAACTATCAGCGCAACAAATTGTTCCTTCGGCAGGAGGAACAACGCCTAATAAAGGTGAAGCAGAACGCGATGCTCGGCGTTCGCACGGCGATCCACGCGATGGTGAGCAATCGCATCCTGGTGGAAAGCACCAAACAGGCGCGCGTGCTTGAAGAGGTAAACGTCGAGGCGGAGGAGAAGCGCCTGCGCATCGGGGTGACGACGGCGCAGAACGTACTCCTCAAGCAGGAGGATCTCACGGCGGCCCAGGCGCGTGAAGTTCGCGCGCAGGTGGATTTTGAGCGTTCGCAGATCGACTTGCACGTGTCCGAGGGCACGCTGCTCGAGAAGATGAACATCATCTACGACGCGCCGGACTATGGCGACGCGCCCGGATTCTTCGAGAGCTT
This sequence comes from Rhodothermota bacterium, assembly GCA_009885415.1. GTDB lineage: Bacteria > Hydrogenedentota > Hydrogenedentia > Hydrogenedentales > VFKU01. The sequence goes on along the minus strand of VFKU01000495.1, from coordinate 3,131 downwards.
GGGGCGCATCGACACGGACAAGTAGACCCGTGCCTTGCGGCTGAAGGGACCGGAGTACGTCGTCGCAGCGTGGCCGGATGTTATGCTGTCCGCCATCCACACTGCCGGGAGCGTCCTGGCCGAGTGCCCTTCATGCCCGTCCTATTTTTTGCATCCGCGCAATGTAAAAGGCCGCCGCGACTTCTGTTCGGGCGCTGGGTCCTCGCGCTCCTGCTTACGGTGAGCACTGCGGCGTGCACAGGCCCCACCGCCAAGCCCGAGCCCGCTGGATCGCCACGAAACATCAGCGCGAACGCAACGACGCAGAACTACTCGATAGCGAATCTGGACGCGCTCTTGCACGAGTATGTCGACGGCGAGGGGCGGGTGGATTATCGCCGGCTGAAGGACCACCGCGCTCCCTTGGACCGTTTCGTGAACTCACTGGCCGGCCTCGAGGTCTCCGCGATCACGGCATGGCCCGAGGCGGCCCGGATCGCCTTCTGGATCAACGCGTACAACGCGATTGCCTTGCAGCGAATTCTGGACCACTACCCGATCAAACGGGGCGGAATTGTGTCGGGCCTTCGCTTTCCGGAGAACAGCATCCGCCAGATTGACGGGGTGTGGGACAAAATCACGACACACGTCGCGGGCCGCGACATGACACTGGACCATATCGAGCATGAAATTTTGCGCAAGGAATTCCGGGAACCGCGCGTGCACGCAGCGCTGGTCTGCGCGGCGAAAGGGTGTCCGCCTTTGCGCGCCGAGGTGTTCACGGAGGAGAAGCTCAGCGCGCAACTGGACGACCAGTCGCGCCGTTTCCTCGGCGCACCGCACCGCTTTCAGATCGATCGCGAGAAGAAAATCGTCCGCCTTTCGCCGATTCTGAAATGGTACGGCGGCGACTTCACGAGTGTGTACAACGCGGCCGGCGCAATCCAGGGGCACTCCGCCGACGAAAACGCGGTACTCGAATTCGCGCGCCGCTACGTCGGCCCGGAGGACGCGAAGTTCCTCTTTGAAAATACATACCGGGTCGAGTTTCTCGACTACAACTGGTCGCTCAACGAGCAAGATTGACCCGGTGCTCCCCTCCCGCATCACACGCGCCGCGGTCCCCCTCGCGCAATCGCACCTCTACGGGCGGAACCCGGTGTTGCTGAAGAAAACGTACAACTCGGCGCACATGGATGTAATCGCTCTACCCTTCGTGCTGACGGCGGTCTGGCTTGTCCTCTGCGGGCGGCCCGTGCGCGCGGGACTCGCGAAGGTCTCTCGATGAATCGTCTGATTGTCTTCACGCGCTACCCCGAGCCCGGCGCGACGAAGACCCGGATGATCCCGGCGCTCGGCCCGGAGGGCGCTGCCGAGCTGCATCGGAAATTGACGGAGCACACGCTTCGGCAAGCGCGGCGCTTCAGCGCGGCGAGCGTCGAGGTGCAGTGGACCGGCGGGAACGAAGACGCGATGCGCACATGGCTGGGGCCGGACGCGCGGCTGCGGCATCAGTCCGAAGGCGATCTCGGCGCGCGCATGGCCGAAGCATTTCGCAGGGCCTTCCAAGACGGCGCGACGCGGGCGGTCCTGGTGGGCTGCGACTGTCCCGATCTCGGCCCGGAAACCTACGACGCGGCATTCGAGGCCTTGGAACGGAACGAAGTGCTCCTCGGCCCGGCGCTCGACGGCGGCTACTACCTTGTCGGGATTCGGGCCAAAGCGTCGGACACCTGGCAAACATTATTCAACGGAATCGACTGGGGTACCGACCAGGTGCTCGCGCAGTCCTTGGCGCGCGCGCGTGACGCGGGGCTGCGTGTGGCGCTGTTGGCCCCGCTCGAAGACGTGGACCGTCCGAAGGACCTCGCGATTTGGGAACGCCACGTCTCGGGTAAAACTCCGCCGCTGAGCGTAATCATCCCGACCTTAAACGAGGCGGGGCGACTGGCGGACACGCTGCGCGCGCTGGATGCCGGAAAAAATATTGAAGTCGTGGTGGTCGACGGCGGAAGTATGGACGCGACGCTGCGCATCGCTCGAGATCACGGCGCGCGATGCTTTGAGGCGACTACCGGCGGGCGGGCGGCGCAGATGAACCTGGGCGCGGCGAAGGCCACAGGCGACACATTGTTATTTCTGCACGCGGACACGCGGGTCCCCGCATCCTATCTTGACGATATCCGGGAGTGTCTCGCCCGGCCCGGTGTGATCGCCGGCGCGTTTCGCTTCGCGACGGATTTCGACTCGGCGTCGATGCGGATCGTCGCGGGCTCGACGGCGCTCCGCGCGCGATATTTCCAACTTCCCTATGGCGACCAGGGACTCTTTCTGCGGAAATCCGACTTTCGGCGCGCCGGCGGTTTCCGAGCGATGCCGATCATGGAGGACTTCGAATTCGCGCGCCGGCTGCGGCATCTCGGACGCATCGAAATCGCGCGTTCAGCCGCGGTGACCCGCGGGGAGCGCTGGCGAAGATTAGGTCCGTGGCGCACGACGGCGCGAAACGCGCTCATCGTAGGGCTGTACTGGCTGGGCGTCTCGCCGGAAAAACTTTCCCGGATGTATCGCCGCGGCGGACCCTAACGCGGCCCGCGCCTTAGTCTTGCTTCGGAGCGGGCGCGGTCTCGACCGGAGCGGCATCGGCCGGCGGCGGCGCGGGCGTCACGCTCCCCAGGATCTTGGCTTCCTTGATGTAATCGAGTTTTGGGAAATACTCCTTGAGGTAGGCGTTTCCCCGCGCCTCCATCTCGCCCTGGTCAGGCTGCTCCCCGTACTCAGGGTTGATCGCGTCTGCGACCTCCATTCCCTTGACAACTTTTCCAAAGGGCGAGAAGCCCATGCCGTCAAGTTGCAGGTTGTCCTTCAAATTCACGAAGAGTTGGGTCGTGCGAGAGTTCGGCATCTGGGACTTTGCATAGGTAATCGTGCCACGCACGTTGGAAGTCTTGACCGGCTCGTCCTGAATGTTTCTCTTCTCCCACGCGGACGTCTTCTCCGGATCGCCGGAAATACCCCATTGCGCGATGAAGCCAGGAATCACGCGAAAGAAGCGCGCTTCGTTATAGACTCCGTCTTCGACCGCCGCACGGAACTGCGCCGCGCCCAACGGCGACCACTCGGGATGCACCTCGATGACAAAGGTGCCATTG
>VFKU01000007.1 GCA_009885415.1 Rhodothermota bacterium | reverse complement strand
GAGGGTTACGACACGCTGCTCAACACCGACCTCAAGCGCGAGTACGAGCAGATGGGCCGCTTCATGCGGATGGTGGTCGAGCACAAGCACAAGATTGGCTTCAAGGGGCAGATTCTGATTGAACCGAAACCCTGCGAACCGACGAAGCACCAGTACGATTTCGACACGGCGAACGTGCTCGCGTTCCTCCAGAAGCATGGGCTGCAGGGCGAAATTAAAGTGAACCTCGAAGCCAATCATGCGACGCTCGCCGGCCACACCTTCCACCATGAGGTGGCGCTGGCCGTCGCGAACGGCATCCTCGGAAGTATCGACATGAACCGCGGCGACGTGATGCTCGGGTGGGACACGGACCAGTTCCCGAACGACGTGGGCGAGATCACGCTGATCATGCTTGAGTTGTTGCGCGGGGGCGGCTTCACGACGGGCGGCTTTAACTTCGACGCGAAGATTCGCCGGCAGAGCATCGATCCGGCCGACCTCTTCCACGCGCACATCGGTGGCATGGACACGATGGCGCGCGGGCTGATCAACGCGGCGGCGATCATCGAGGACGGTGCGCTACAAAAGTTTGTCGACGAGCGCTACGCGGGCTGGGACGCGGGGCTCGGGAAGGAAATTTTTTCCGGCGCCGAATCGCTCGAATCGCTCGCGGCGCGCGTGGCGAAAGAGAACATCAACCCGAAGCCGCGCTCGGGCCGACAAGAAATGCTTGAGAATCTCGTCAACCGCTTCGTCTGAAGCTATCGAAGGAGACCCACCGCCATGGCACGCAACGTCACGCTCTTTACCGGACAATGGGCGGATCTGCCCACCGAAGAAATCCTAAAGAAGGCCGTCGAGTTCGGCTACGACGGCGTCGAGCTCGCCTGTTGGGGCGACCACTTCGACGTTGAGCAGGCGAGCAAGGACAAGAAGTATTGCGACAAACGCCGCGCGCTGCTCGATGAATATGACCTCGGCTGCTGGTCGATCTCGAACCATCTGGTGGGGCAGCTTGTCTGCGATCTAAACGACGAGCGCTCGGACGCTTTTGCGCCGACGGAACTCGCGGGCGACCCCGAGGCCAAACGCGAATGGGCCATCGAGACGATGAAGAAAACGGCGCGCGCGGCGAAAAACTTCGGTGTAAGCGTGGTGAATGGTTTCACCGGATCGTCCATCTGGCACCTGCTCTATTCGTTTCCGCCGGTATCGCAAAAGATGATCGACGATGGGTACAAACTATTTGCCGATCTTTGGAACCCGATTCTCGATGAGTTCGACAAGTGCGGCGTGAAGTTTGCGCTCGAAGTGCACCCGACCGAAATCGCGTTCGATATCTATAGTGCGAAGCGCGCGCTCGAAGCGATTGGGCACCGCGAAACCTTCGGCTTCAACTTCGATCCGAGCCACCTGATTTGGCAGGGGATCGATTCGGTGAAGTTCATCAACGAATTCTCCGATCGCATCTACCACGTCCACATGAAAGACACGGGGATGAACATGGACGGCATGGCCGGCATCCTGGGATCGCATCTCAACTTCGGCGATCACCGCCGGGGCTGGGACTTCCGCTCGGTGGGCCGCGGCGATGTCGATTTTGAAGGCATCATCCGCGCGCTGAACCGCATCGACTACCAGGGCCCGCTCTCGGTCGAGTGGGAAGACTCGGGCATGAACCGCGAACACGGGGCGCGCGAGTCCTGCGAGTATGTGCGCAATCTGGACTTTGAGCCCTCGGACGTCGCGTTTGATAAAGCATTTGAGGAG
>VFKU01000676.1 GCA_009885415.1 Rhodothermota bacterium | reverse complement strand
ATGCCACCAATGCTGCACGTCTCCCTCGCGGAACTGCCGTGCGGCGGCCCGGAGCAGGTGATCTCGAAATAGGGCTGGTTCAGCGTGCACGAGAGCCATCGCGTCTTGTAACTGGTCGCGGAATCCGTAGGCGCCGCCGGATTGGTAGAAGCCGGTTCGCGCCCACATCCGGCACGCCAGCGTTTGGTAGGGCAACCAACCATTGACGAGGAAATCGAGCGCGGGTTCGGGCGTCTCGATTCGCACGGCTCCGAGGCTGTGGTCCCAATAGCGCTGGACCTCGTCGAGAGCCCGGTTTGCAGCCGTGACGCCGCGGTACTTTTGGATTATCTCGTGGGCCTCATCATCCGATTTCGCTGCGCCAAGGGTGAATACAATCGACCTCTCCTGGCCATCCTCGATATGAATCGGCGCTTGAATTGCCACGCAAGAATCGAATCCTGCACCCACGCGACCGGACAAGTGAATGCGCCGCAGCGCGGCGGGATCGGACAGGGAGCCGTTCCGACCCAAGAATTCGGTACGATCGCCCGTTACGGTGTGATGAATTTCGCTCGTAGTAACGAAGGCCACACGTCCGCCGAATTCGTTGCTGTAAGCGTTTCGCGTGAAGATCGCGTTCGTGACCGGGTCGATCTCGGTGCTGAGATGCATTCGCGTCTTGCATCGGAGCTCACCCAAGACGAGTTCCCAATAGCCCGTCGCTGAGAGCCGCCGGGGCCGGCCGGATCGGTTCGCTATTTTGAGCCGCACGAACTTTACTGGAGCATCCATGGCGACGTAGACGGTCAGCTCGGACACCAGACCGTCTTCCTCGTACTCGAAACGGCTATAGCCGAAACCGTGTCGAACAACGTATGCGTTGGTTCCACGCGCCGGTTGAGGCGTCGGCGACCAGACCCGGCCGTTCTCCTCGTCACGTATATATATAGCCTCGCCGCTCGTGCTACCGACGGGGTCATTGTTCCAAGGAGTCAGACGGAACTCATGGCTGTTTTCCGCCCACGTGTACGCGCCGCCGCTCTCGGACACGACGGTGCCGAACTGCGGATTGGCGATCACATTGACCCACGGGGCAGGCGTGTTCTGCCCAGGCTGCAAAATCGTCACATATTCGCGGCCGTCACGGGAAAAGCCTCCGAAACCGTTAAAAAACGCTACGTCTCGTTTTTGGGGTTCGACGGACTTCGCTGCTCGCGGTTTCTGAGGCAGTGGCTTTAATGCGGGAATCGGCCGTTCGGCCGGTATGCGGCGCTCAACCTGTTCGCGAAGCGTCCCGCCATCATCCACGAGCACCGCGCGCGCCGTGGCGAGCAGCAGGACGCGATCCTCCTCCGGGATCTGCTCTCCTCGACGCAAGAACACTCCGCCGGGCCTGTCCACAAATGTTGCCTCGGGACTTGCCGCGATAAGGCCCATGATGGTCTCGTGCAATTCCTGGCGGTAGACAGAATCGTCTTCGTTCCAAATGACGACGTCGACGTGCAGGCCCTTCATTCGCCAGTACGCGTGTGCCTGGAAGAGTTGCCGTATTAGGTCGAGCTTTTCTACGTTGCGGATGCGGACCAATACGATGGGTAGATCTCCGGAGATTCCGTGTCCCCAGAGCCCCGATTGTGGGCGCCGGTTCTTCATCAGAAAGGACGAAGGCGACCGGAGCGCCGGTGCCGCGTAGATTACCGAGCCCGCCAGCTTTGCGTAGGTCTGCGCGTCGGTTTCCGTGGCATTAATATGACGGAGTTCGACCTGGCTGTGCGTCCATGCCAACTCGAAGACGCGATCCGCGAGCCGCTGCTCGTGGTACTTTCTCAACATTCCAACGGCGGCGTCGCGGGTCACTGAAACCCCGAACACGAGATCGATCCGTGCCGCTTCGTTTGGCGGAAGAACGATTGTTCGACGGATCGATACGATGGGGTCCAGGACGGTGCCCTGGCTCCCTGTGAGCCGTGCGCCACGATCCATGGCAGCCGGCGCCGCCAGCGTTCTGCCTCTTCCAATAAATTTCATACGATCGGTTTCGAACGCAATGTTGCCCAGCGTCTCACCGTGCACGGTCATCAGGTGAAACATCCACGGCGGTCGTTCATGGGGAGATCGCGGCCGGCGTGTGCAGATGATGCCCTGGAGGGGTTCATCGAGTTCCGTCTGTACAAAAAGATTGCTAAACGCGGGGTGAGACAAATCTTGACTCAACGGCGCCAAGACAACTTCGGCGTAGGTGGTGAGTTCAATTCTTCGGGGCCGATTCGAGCGATTGGTCAATGTGATCCGTCGCAACTCGATATCGTCCTCGGGGCTGACGCTGATTTCGGTATGAGCCTCGATCTCTTCGTCACGTCGGCGGATCTCAGCTTTCGCCTGCGTGAAAATCGCTTCGTATGTATTTGCGATCTTGAGTGTCGGCTGATGTCCGCAGGACCAGAATCTTCCCGAATCCAGATCGCGCAGATAACAGAGCGTGCCCGAACCGTCGAGCGTAGGGTCGTCGTGCCACCTAGTGATGGCGAGATCGTGCCAGCGGCTGTATCCGCCGCCGGCAGCGTTGACCATGACGTGATATCGCCCATTTGAGAGTAACTGTACTTCAGGCGAGGGCGAGTTTGGATCGACAATGACCCGGGTTGGCTGTTCCGCGCCAACTGTTGCGGCGTTGGACGTGCTGGCTTCGACGGCGTGCGGAAAAATCGGCGCCGTGGTTCTAGGAATGCGTTCCTGCAGCAGCAACTCGATTGCTTTGAGTGTAGGATCCGCCTGGAAACGCCGCTGCATTGGGCGGTCGTGCAGCAAGCCGTCCAGGGATATCAGGCTCATCCCTTCGTGGTGCGCGAAAAACGAGCGAATTACAACGCCATCTGCACCGCGTGGCACGCGAGAGGGGGTATAGTCGACCGATTCGTAGAAGCCATAGGCCCCTTGCCGTCCGTCCGCACTGAGGCGTTCGAGGTTGCGGCACGCGGCTTCCGGGGCCACCATCAAGGCAAGAACGGTCGCGTAGGGCGCGACGACGAGGTCGTCCACGAGCCCGCGCTTTAATCCCAGCCCCGGCACCCCGAAGCCGCGGTATTGATAATTTAGATGGACGTCCAAAACATTGTAAGCGGATTCCGAAATGCCCCAAGGAATCTTACGCTGACGTCCGTAGTCGATCTGCCGTTGCACGATCGCCGTGCAGGTGCGCCCCAGAAGCGTGTTCTCGTAAGTCGGCATCACGAGCATCGGCATGAGATATTCGAACATCGAGCCGTTCCAGCTCAATAGCGCGGGAACTTCCGTCGAGAGCGTAAGCATACGGCGCAAGGCAAACCAGTGTTCCTGGCCAAGTTGTCCCTGCGCGATCGCGAAGTAACTCGCGGCCCGCGCTTCGGAAGCGAGTAAATCGTAGTAGCCGGTGTCGAGCCGACAATCGCTGATGTTGTAGCCGATGGAGAAGAGCTCCCGCGATTCGTCGAACAAAAAAGTGAAGTCTGTGTCCGAAAGGTCAAGACAGACTTGGGCGGCCGCGTCGAATTCGCGGATGCGTTCCGTGGCGCGCTCGGAAGCGTTGACGATCGCCGTGCGCAGATGGATTAGCCAGTCGCGATCTGTCGGATGCTCCAACGAAGATTCCGCGGCAGGAACAGCGCTCTGTATCGTCGCCAGAACTTCGTCGATCAACGGTAGCTCCGAGAGTGCCAGCCGAGATACTTTGCGTAGAGTGGAAACGGTCTCCAGCCGTGCCAACAAATCGCGCAATGCCGCGCATCGCTCACTCTGGGCGTCCGAGGCGTTAGTAAATAATGTTTCCGGTGGCGGGCTGAGCGACGTCCACGGCGCGACCTGGGCGATGGTTTCGCGATGATCGGTGGCGTTCAGTAAGAGCGCCTGGGCCCACCATCCGCTCTCTTCGTCGCCCCAATCGAAGGCCGCGATTTCGCTCGCGGAGTCCGCGATCCTCATCAATAGCGCCACCGAAGCGCGGAGCGTGTCCGGAATCCGCCCCAACTCGGCTTGGAGTGCCTCAATTCTTTGGAGTGCTTCGCCTAGTCGAGCGGCGTCGTTAACCTTTTTGGGATTCTGGAGAGATTGGCGGACCGTGTCGGCTAGGACCCCTGCGGTGTCGCGTATGCCCGCGAATGTCTGGCGCGGGAGAATCTGTGCATCGATTTGTTCCAGGAGACCTTGCCGAAGCACCAGCAGGTGCATGGCCAGATTTCCACTATCGACCGTAGAGACATACAAGGGCCACAACGGAACAAGAGTTCGAGTGTCGTACCAGTTGTAGAAATGCCCGTGGTAACGCTCGAGGCGTCCCATGGTCGCGAGTGTGTTCTGAGTCCGTACCAAGAATTGCGCTGCGGAGCAGTATCCGAAATCCGCCGCGGCGAGATTGGACAATAGCGCCATTCCAATGTTGGTTGGGCTGGTGCGCGTCGCGAGCTTCGATGCTGGTTGCTCCTGGAAGTTGTCCGGCGGGAGCCAGTTGTCCTCGGGGGTAACGAAGACCTCGAAGTAACGCCAGGTCTTGCGCGCCAACTTCCGAAGGAAAGCATCCTGCTTCTCGGTCAGCTGTGGTTTTGGGACCGCAATTGGCCGGCTTAACCACCACGCAATCCCCGGCGACGTCAACCACAACGCCAACAATGGCCCACTGACGGCGAGGTTCTCCGGCCGCACCATAACCACACCTGCAAGCGTTACGGTCGCAACCACCACCACCGTCCGCATGCTCAGACAGAAGCCGAAAAGGTCACCGCGCGCGTGAAGCTCGGCGTCGCTTGAAGTGGTCCACTGGAGCAGCTTTCGGCGTGTCCACATCACACGTGTCATGGTGCGTACGATAGCGTCGAGGCTAATCCAGGCTTCGTACGGCAGAAATACGATTGAATAGAGCACTTGCCCTGCGCGTCGGGCAATTTCGGGTCTGAACGCACGGACGTGGGTGTGCCAACGCAAGTCGGACGGCTTGCGCGCGATTTCCGCGATTGCAGAGAGTATTTGAGGCGCGGCAACGACAATCACGATAAGAAAGGTCGCGATCGGCGCGAGCGCGGGCCAGGAAAGCAGCCATCCGAAGAGAAGGAGTGCGATCATGGACGGCGGCACAAGGCTGCGCCGGAGATTGTCGAATATTTTCCACCAAGAGAGCGCGGAGATTGGGTTTCGCCGCGGTTTTCCATCGCACCCCGGGACTCGAGGCATAAGCCAGTGTGCAATCTGCCAATCGCCGCGGATCCAGCGGTGGCGTCGGCTGGCGTCAACAAGAAAGCGCGAGGGATGGTCTTCGTATAGCTCAACCTCACTAAGCAGCGCCGATCTGGCGCATGCGCCTTCGATCAAGTCGTGACTTAATACGGTGTTATCGGGGAATTGGGCGCACGTTTGATTGAACGCGTCGACGCTGTAAATTCCCTTCCCGATAAACGAACCTTCGCCGAAAAGGTCCTGGTAGACGTCGGACACCGTGCGCGTGTATGGATCCAGGCCCGCGTCGGCGGCGAATAGACGTGCGAACCATGATCGCGACGCGGAGGGAAGACTGATCGCGACCCTTGGTTGCAGAATTCCATAACCCTCGCGCACGCGCCGCGTCTGCGCGTCGATGACGGGCTGGTTAAGTGGGTGCGCCATGGCCCCGACCAGTTCGTGCGCCGCGTCGCGCGGAAGCTGCGTATCCGCGTCAAGCGTGATGACATAGCGGATCTTCGGAAGAATGCTGAGTTCACCCCGGATGACCGCGAACGAATCCTTCGCGCCTCCGCGCAAGAATGCAGTAAATTCCTTCAACTTTCCGCGCTTGCGTTCCGACGCCATCCAGACGCTGTCCGGCTTGTGCCATCGGCGCGGACGGTGAAACAAGAAAAATATCGCAGGCCGATCATTCGAGTACTTTAGATTGAGAGCCTCGATCCCCTCAATGACCTGCTCGATCAATGCGGCGTCTTCCGGCATTGATTCGTGCATTGCGTCTGTCGGGTCTGTAAGCAGGGCGAAATGAAGGTGTCGGTCGCGATTGGCGACGTAGTGAAGCTCGATCCTCTCGAGGAGTTCCTGCGTGCCTTGCCGGCTGGAGAGCATAGCGGGGACGATCACCATCGTTCGATGTTCCGGTGGGATCCCCTTGCGATAGTCCATCCGCGAAAGCGGTCGCGGAGGCACAAGAAGCGTCACCAACCAATTGACGATGCCGATGGCCAGGTGCGCGACGCACATCAAAGCGGGCGCCGCAACGAGCGCCAGCATCCATCGAGGCACCGCGTTGAGTGCATTCGACTCGAGCAGGGCCGCCGCGATCGACGCAGTGAACAACGCTATAAGAAACAGGAAAAAGAAAAGCGGGAAACGCCTCACCAATCGCTCCGCCCGCAGCCTCGTTGGCACGCGCGTCCGCGCGGCCTGTTCTAGCGCCGGGCGCCCCTTGTCAACGAGATAAAACCCGACGTGAGCGGACCGGCTGCCGGGCTGCCTTTTAGAGGCTGCGTCGGCAAGCCGGATTGCTTGCTCGGCCGCTTCGACCTCGGTCAGGCGCCCATACTTGGCGATTTCCTCCACGGCATGACGATACGCGTCACGCGTGCTGACTCCCATGTCTCCGTATACCGCGGCCGGATCGTGGCGCAGCGTTTTCTCGACGATACTCTGGGATTCGACAAAATTCCGCCAATCGGTCGAGCCGAGCACGCGGAGGCTCGTAATGCTATTGCCGATGGAGACCTGGTTGGCCGCCTGGGTCTGGCTCTCGATCTGGACCAGCTGTCCAATGTTGGAGCCGCGCTCCGCGAGCCGATGTTCGAGCCAGCTCTGCGCGAAGGCGAAATGCGGGCTCTGGCCGTGCAGATGCCGCGTCAGCTCGGCGACGAAGGCACTCGTGAGCAGCGGATCGGCGCGTGCCAGATCCGCCAATACCACGATGAGGTCGCTCGGATTCTGTTCGACGACCTTGGCCATGCGCTCGGCCCATTCGGTCGCCGCGTCGCGGTCGCTCAGCGCCGAAGCCAGCCGCACGGCCATTCGCCTAAGATTTTCGATCAGTGCGAGTCGAAGTACGGTTGGAATCGCCCACAACTCGCCCAAGGTCAGTGGGACGACTGCTTGGTATCCGGAAATAAACGCGCTTAGATTGGCAGCGTCCACGCTGCCGTCGGCGTGCGAAATGAGCTCCATCGCGATGCCATAGACCCGAGGCAGGCCGGCGGCCGCTCCGCCCGCCAGTTGAGGCAGCTCTTGACTGTAGGAACGCGGCAAGTGCCGGCGCGCGGTCCGGATTTGTTCCTCGACGACGAAAAAATTGTCTAGCATCCACTCCGCAGCGGGTGTAATCTGATACTTCTTCTCCACGGCGGCCGCGAGCAAGTCAAACGTGGCGAGGAGTACCTGCTCGTTCGCGCGCAGCCTCTCGATGAGCCGATCCGGCGCCCGCCGGGCGGCAATGACGTGTGCATCGGCCAATGCCCTGGCGTGCTGCTCCAACTGCTGAACATTGAACAACTCGGCGCGCAACGGCTGCTCGTCGGGCCGTGAGCGGAGCCGGCCGTTGTTGGCGATCGCGCGATTCCAGGGCAAGAGCCGGACAATTTGCTCCGGTAGTTTTGGGAAAATCACAGGCACTCGGGGCATGTCCCTTTCTGATGTATGGGCTGGCACAGCATCCGGGAGGACCTAACGAAAGGTTTGCCGAGGCCCGGTCACGTTCTGCGAATCACCCGATTTGCGAACGGGTATCGGGAACGCCAATCAAGAGGAGCTTGTGCCCGGTCCGGCGGAGTTCAACGTCGATCGCGGATAGAGTAACTACCAGTGGAAGCGCCAATTCCTCGCGGTTCGACACCTGAACCGTCCATCTCACCTCCTCATCGCAGCCTTCGACTCGGGACGCGCACCAGAGTCCCCAAAGCACCGAGATCACTCGAAGCTGGTGATCTGCGGACAGGGGCGAGGGCAGGCGAACCTGAAGACCGGTCGATGAGCGCGTCGCGACGACACCCTCGTCGTGGTAGACGGTCTCGAAGCGCGGGAAGGTCTGCGTGCTCATGCTTCACCCCGGGAGGTTCGGTAGACTGGTTTCTGGTCAAGGTGGACCGGCGATTCCGTGGTGTGGCTGGGTTGGCCCCAGTTTCCCCACGTGACGCCGTCCATCGGTACGACAAGGATCTGCGCGGGAACGCGCTCGAGAATTTCCCTCGAGAAGTCTGCCGGCGCAAGCTGCGCATAGAGGTCGGTCAAGGCGAAGCCTTCGTTTTTGGGACTCAACTCTCCGTCGCGCACGGCGCACAAGACCTGCCGAAATGCATCGAAGGAAGACATCATCTTGGGTAGACAAGTGCGCCCCAGCGCCCACAGGGTCCGGGCCTTGACGGCGAGCATCATCGTGCTCCACAGGCCATTTTTCTGGAGCAGTGCGTTCGCTTCATCGAGGTCCGGCTTCTCCCGAAACTCCCTCGCTCGAAGGCAGCGAGGACCATCGCTCGCAGCTTGTGAGGCATGCTCATCTTCTTCCGCGAGGATCCAGCCGTAGTCCGTTTCCGCCCGGTCGGCGACCGCGCCGATCAGGATGAGACGGTCGGAGCAGCGCTCCGCGACTTCAAACGCGTGGGTCACATACTCGAGGAAAAGATCCTCCGGGTGGACGAAGTGATCGGAGGGCAGGATAACCAGCGTCGCATCGGGATCAATTTCGCTCACGAAGGCGGCCGGCAAGAAGATTCCTGGCGCAGTGCCCAGATTGACGGGCTGTTCGATGATAGACCCGGGTATTGGCCGGGCGAATGAATCCGCAAGGAACTTCCGATGGCCCTGGCCGATAACGGTGACGATTCGCTCCGGCTGCACTACGGAGCCGGCCCGGTCGAGGGTCTGTTGCAACGGGGTCCGGCCGCCCGCGCGGGTACAGTATTGCAGCGGCCGGGGGGGATTTTCGGGGGCGGCGGGTTGAAGCTGGATCTGCGCGCCTTCAGTGCCGGAGAGGACAATCGCCCAGCGGGACTTCTGCCCCTCGCCGCGGTGCATGAGCGGCCGATACGAGCGTTGTGCGTGCGTCGCTATTGCCATTTTTGATCTCGCCTCTACGAAGTCTACTTGCCCGCCAATCGATCCGTACGACGATCCCAGTCGGATTTCGCCGGTACCTCTGACTTCTCCGCCGCGCGAAAAAACACCTGAGGCGTAATCGTTGCGTTTTCGCAACGTGTGCGACGCGAGGATTTCCGCAACAGCCCGTGCACAAGGCCTAATGCTGGTGGAACGCTACAACAACAATTTTGATTTGGGCCTTGCTGTTGAAGCGCATATTGCCACGCCGTTCTAAAGGGAGGGCGAAGCGATTGTAAAGCTTCGGTAAACCCTTGCGCGGCGGGAGCTTGGCGAAATTCATATGGCACGGAACTTCGCTTTTCACACAGCCGAGGTATACAATGCCGAGGCGAGAGTTGCGATTGTTTTGTTTGTTTTAGAATTCGACTGATCTAGGCTAATGGTATACGATGCTGAATCCCACGAAAACGGCGGAACATATTCTCGCTTCGTTGGCCGAGCCGGTGTTGGTCTTGGACTCTGGGCTACGGGCAGTGTTCGCGAATCCCGCTTTTTATCAGACCCTGCAGATTGGGCCGGAGGCGTTGGTGGGAAAGGAAGTTCAGGAACTAATCGTGGACGAGCGGGGTCCACCGCAACTCAAGGCGGTGCTCAGCAAAGTTATTGAGCACGGCGGCGATCTGGAGGGAGCCGAAATCCTTTGCACCATACCTCCACACGCGGAAACGGTGCTTCATATCAACGCGCGGCGCTTGCGGCCGGCGCCGGATGTTCCGGACTGGATAGTGGTGGAATGCCACGACATTACCGATGCCGCGGAAGTAGCTAGGAAAGTCGGAGTGCTGCACGAGATGCTCGAGCGGCATAGCGCCGACTTGGAGTACATGAATCAAGAGCTGGATTCGTTCGCCCACTCCGTATCGCACGATCTTCGGACTCCGCTGCGATTTACGAACAAAGTGGCGCACAAGCTGCTCGAGGACCACGGCGCGGGGCTTCCCGCTGGTGCGGCCGACCTGGTAAAGATGATTATGGCCAACACGGACGAGATGGCAAAACTGATCGAAAGCCTTCTTGCATTTTCGAGCGCGAACCGTGAACCGCTTCGCAAGAAGCCCATCGATATGAAGCGGCTGGTGCAAGAGGCGGTCGACGATCTGCGCGACGAGCAGCAAGGGCGCAACCTAAAGATCGTGGTCGATGAACTGACCCCGTGCGAGGCGGATCGGACGCTTCTGAAACTGGCGATCCTGAATCTGCTGGAAAACGCCCTAAAGTTTACGCGCGAATGTGAAGCCGCGGAGATCCATTTTGGGTGTGTGCAAACCGCCGACAAGACGGTCTATTTTGTGCGGGACAACGGCCTCGGCTTTGATGCGAATCAGGCGGAGTCGATGTTCATCGTGTTTCAGCGCTTGCACCGATCTCACAGGATCGAAGGATCGGGCGTCGGGCTTGCGCTGGTCCGGCGAATTATCGAGCGCCACGGCGGCCGCATTTGGGCCGAGGGCGAACCGCAGCGAGGTGCGACATTTTATTTCACATTGGACGTGGAATACCCCCCCGATGAAAGGACGACGACGATTCAATGAGTACTTCCAAGGGAAAGATATTGGTTGTTGACGACGATTCCAAGTTGCTGCGCGAGGTTGAGGTGTATCTAGGCAAACAGGGATTTGTCGTGTCTGTGGCGAAAGACGGGCCTTCCGCCTTGGCGCTGGCCGAGACCGCAGCGCCGGACCTCGCCGTGCTCGATATTACTTTTTTGAACATCAAAGGCGATAGGAATCAACCGATCGATGGAATTGAAATCCTTCGCCGGCTCCGCGAGTCGAGCCACGTTCCGGTCCTGATGCTGAGCTCCACGAATGTCTCCTCGGTAAAGGTCATGGCGCTGAGCATCGGCGCGGACGATTATCTGCCCAAGCCCTTCGAACTGCCGGAGCTGGGCGCGCGGATCGAAGCGATTCTCCGCAGATCGAAGGGCGAAGATGCGGGTAACGAAGTTCTGACGTTTCACCGGCTGAAATTGGATCCCGGCGAACGGCGTGTGTGGAAGGACGGCGCAACGGTCGATATGACTGGCGTCGAATTCGACATACTGTATACGCTCGCCCGGCGCCCGAACCACGTGTTCACTCGCGAGAAGCTTCTGGAGCTGGCATGGAAAGATCCCAGCTATAGCATTCCCAAGGTGATCGACGTCCACATCGGCCACATTCGAAAGAAGATCGAGGACGACCCCAACAAGCCTGCCATCATCGTGACCGTGCGCGGGACCGGATATCGCTTTGAGGACGTACCGGCTTAGTCCGGTTGGGTCCGGCGCCTGTGCTCACGCCGCCGTCCTGTTATGCGTGATCCAATATCGCCCGACCATTTCCACCACGGCCTTGAAGTCCGGGAAATTCAGCGGCTTGGTGATGTAGCTGTTTGCCCCGCAACGGTAGCAATCTGAAATATCGCTCGCGGCCCGGGAGTCTGTGAACATCACCACGGGGGTGAGCGTCAGCGCGTTGCCTGGCTCGACCGAGCGAATCTGGCCAAGCAAGTAGTAGGCATTCGATCCCGACAGCGACAAATCAAGAAGAATCAGCTTCGGTGGAGGCACTCCGAGACGGGCCGTCCAGTCGCCGCGGGCGAGAAGAAAATCGAGCGCCTCGGCGCCGCGGGAAAAGGCGGTGACTCGCACATTCAAGATAGTAGTCTGCAACGCGTCCACAATGGATTCGCGTTCGCCATTGTTGTCCTCCACGACAAGAATATCCACGAAACGATTAGACACGACAACTTCCCAGACTGCTCGAAAGCGTTGCTTGTGGCAATTCCCCTGCTCTGGATTACGGTATAAGATAGACTGCGGGTTAACAATATTTACTATTGGCCTTGATACTACAGGCAAGAGCGTCTGGGGCCCGGTTCGGGCCAGGCGTGAAGACCAGAGGGCGCTGCGTCACGCCGGGGAGTGACTCGACGGCGACCCAGCAACCGTCGCTATGACGACGCGATCAAGCAGCCGACCACGCGGGACGCGCGGACAGTTCAAGCTGTGGGCAGACGTCGATTTTCCTGGCTCTTTGGTTCGTCGAGAGTTGTAACGTGGATCGTTGTTGCATGGACCAGTATCGCCCAATGAGTTCCACTACCGCCCGGAACTCCGGGAAACTCATCGGCTTTACCACGAAACTGTTTGCGCCCAAGCGATACCCTTCGAGGATGTCTCTGGGAGCGCTGGAATCCGTGAACATGACAATGGGCGTCAGAGTCAGGGCGTCGCCGGAATCCCCGGACCGTATCTCATCGAGAACCGAAAACCCCGAGAGCCCTGCTATCGACAAATCCAATAAAATGAGCGCGGGCGGCAATGCGCCGACGCGGTCTGCCCAGGCTCCGCGCGCGTGAAGAAAGTCCAATGCATCCGCGCAGTTATGGACGGAGGTAACACGGCCTTTCGGAATGGACTTTCGCAGCGTATCCGCAATGAGTTCTCTCTCGTCGTCGTTGTCTTCCACCACCAAGTACTCGCTCAAAAATTGTTGCACAAATACCTCCTGCGTCGCCCCCGACGCTGTTCCCGAACATCCCCCGACGCGACAACGCATATGCATTATTTAGCGTACATCGTGCCACAAAATTAATGCTACTCGGCGCACGTTAGCGCCAGAATAAATGTGGGGTAAATTTTTGGTAAAGGACCAAAAACAATCTCCAGAACGACTGCGCTGTCTACCCCAAAAGACATCATTTTTTGGGGCCCTTGTCTTCGACGGTCGTATCCGTCCTGATATTATCGGCCAATGGGAACCTGAACTCCGGTTCTTGATCGAATAGCGCGAGCCCAAAATCGAGCATGGTGTCATTGCCGAGCTCCTTGATCTTTGGCGGCCGGATAAGCAGGTTCGCGATCGCGCCTTTGATGCGCGAGAGAAACCGTGCCGCCGTGCCGGCCTTCGTGATGGACGCCACGACCACGCCCATCGTGGGGGCGGACGAGCTGCGTTTGAAGGTGATCGCGTTCACGCGGGCGACGATCTGATTGGAACGATTTTCGTAGGTGTATTGTCCGTCTTTCGGCTTCAGGTCATACAGTCCGATGGTGACCGGGCTTTTCCGGCCGCGCATATTGAAGCGGACACGCACCTCGGTGACGGTCGCTTTGGCATCCTTGATGGTTCCTTTAATATCGATGGACCCCAGACCTTCACCCTCGAATTGCAGGTAGTCGAGCAGCGAGGTCAGCGTTGCGTTCTCTTTGAACTCACGGTGCTGCCTCAGGATCACATCCGGGGCATCGAAGGTGACCCGGTGAAAGCCCGAGCCGCGCATCTCGAATTCGCAGCTGGCGGTGAAGGTCCGCGCGTCGGATTTCCGCTTGAAGGAGACGACGGCGACCTCCTGGCTATTGCCGGCGCTGGTCTGCCGGTCCACAGGGGTGGTGGCGATGAGCGGCACAAAATACATAAACGCGGCGATGGGGTTTTTCTCGAAGGGCCTCTGGTCATAGCCCATCTTCAAGACCGGGCCGGCGTCCTCGTCCTTCGCGGGGGCGCGTTCCACTTCTTCAGCAAGGGCCGTGAATGTGAGCGCAAATAGACCTGCGGCCGCAACCGTGGCCGACATGAGCCCGCGCATCACGGGGCGCCGATTTCTGTAACAGCAAGGGCCAGAGGCGGCCGGGCAAGATCTTCTGGTCGTGCTATCGTCTCGGCGAGCGCGCTGCTCCTGCCGGACAGAAACCAGGTCGGGAGCTGACCCAAGTCCTTGACGGCGATGTCGCCGCGCTCCTCGAACAGAAAAGGCTCCCCGAGGCGCGAGCGCGTGGCTTCCGTAATCTGGACGCGTCCGGCAACGCCGTGCGTTTCCATCCGGCTGGCGGTGTTTACAGCGGCGCCCCACAAGTCGTAGATGAACTTGCGCTTGCCAATGACGCCGGCCACCACCGCGCCGCTGTTGATACCGACGCGAATCTGAAACGTGTGGCCACTGCGCTGGTTGAATCGGGCCGTCGCGTCAAGCATATCCAGCGCCATGTGGGCGGCCCGCGCCGCGTGATCGGCCACGGGTACGGGCAATCCGGCGGCGGCCATATACGCGTCGCCGATACTCTTGATCTTTTCGAGGCCACGGTTGTCTGCAATGGTGTCAAAATCGGTGAAAATCTCGTTGAGAAGCGCCACGAGCTGTTCGGGGCTCACGCCGGCGGAAAACTTCGTGAACCCTACGATATCGGCAAACAGTACGGTCACTTCCGAAAAACTATCGGCGATGATTTCCGGAAGGCTGTCGCCGATTTCCTCGCGGCGCCCTTTCAATCGCTCGGCAATGGCGTGGGGCAAGACGTTGAGCAGGAGCCGCTCTGACAGCTTCTGCTCGACTACGATTTTATCGTAAAGCGTCTGGACCTCGTCGCTCTGGCGGCGGATCAATTCGCGGCTTTCCTCTACTTCTCGCAGTGTCTGCTCGAGAAGCGTGGCGTGCTTCAGGGTCTGCGTGTGCAAGAGGCGGACCTCGATCATATTCTTGGCGCGCGTGAGCACCTCGACCAAATCAAAGGGCTTGCTGACGAAATCCTTCGCGCCGGCTTGCAGCGCGCGCAGCTTGTGGCCCGGCTGGGCCGTGACCACGAGGACGGGAAGGTAGCCGCCGGCCTCAATCTCTTTGAGGCCTTCCATCACCTGGAATCCGTCCAAGCCGGACATCTGCAAATCGAGCAGGATCAGGTCGTAGCGGTTTTTCCGATAGAGCTCGACGACTTCGCGCGGCTCCATCGTCGAAGAGACATCGGTATAGCCCGCGCCGCGCAGCATGCGCTCAAGCAGGAACACGTTGGCTTCCAGATCATCGACGACCAGGATTCGGGCATTGAGGATGTCGGACGAATCAATCATGAGACTGTTTCTGCATCATTGGCCCAGCGAAAAATAGAACGTAGCGCCCTTGTCGGTCTGCCCCTCTGCCCATACGCGGCCGCCGTGGCGCTCGACGATTCGTTTAACGAGCGCCAGGCCAACGCCGGATCCCTCGAATTGAGACGCCTTATGGAGCCGGCGAAATACCACGAAGATCGATTCCGACTGGCTCATGTCGAAACCCACGCCGTTGTCGCGGACAAAGTAGACGACTTCACCGCCGGATTGCGTGAAACCTACCTGTATTTCCGCGCGCTCGCACAGCCGGGTAAACTTAAACGCATTCGCCAACAAGTTCAGGAACACCTGCTTTAGAATCGCCCGATCGGCCACGCAGGGAGGCAACTCGTCAATCACGACATTGACATCGCGGCCTTGCTGTTCGGCCCGTATCTCCTCCAGCGCTTCGCTGGCCAGTTGCCGCAGATCGACCGGCTTCTTTCTTATCGGCTCGCGATTTAGTT
>VFKU01000427.1 GCA_009885415.1 Rhodothermota bacterium | reverse complement strand
TCGCGTACTCGTGGGACAAGGCGGGCCTGGCGACGGGAGACCCCGGCGCGCGCGTGACCGGCGTGCTGGCATGCCTCACGGTGACGCGCGAGGTTTTCGCCGCGGCGAAACGTGCGCGCGCGCAGATGATCGTCGCGCATCACCCGTTGATCTGGGCGCCGCTTGCCACACTTCGGAGCGACGATCCCCGCTCGGCACTGTGCCTCGACATTGCGGCGGCGGGCATCGCGTGTTATTCGGCGCACACGAGCCTCGATGTTGTGCCGGAGGGTGTGAACCACGTTCTCGCGGGGCGACTGGGGTTAAAAGAGATCGCGCCGCTATTTCGTGTGGCGCAGGCCGGGCAACTCAAGTTGGTGACCTTCGTCCCCGAGACGCATCTCGCCGCAGTGCGCGATGCGGTCTGCGCGGCGGGCGCGGGCGGGATGGGCAAGTATAGCCATTGCACCTTCAGCGCGCCGGGCACGGGGACTTTTCTTCCGGGCGACGACGCGAAGCCTTTTCTAGGCAAGAAGAACAAGCTGAGCGAAGAGCCTGAGCGGCGCTTTGAAACGATTCTGCCGCAGCGCAAACTCGGCGCGGTATTGACCGCACTGCGCGCGGCGCATCCCTACGAAGAAATCGCTTACGACCTCGTGAAGCTGGAGAACGACGACTCCTCCATCTCGCTCGGCTTGCGCGGCACGCTCGCGACACCGGCAACGCTGGGTGCCTTCGCGGAGCACGTCCGCAAGCGGCTCGGGGTTGCGCATGTGCGCTTCGTGGGCGATGCGAAACGCAAAGTGCGGAGCGTCGCGGTCATGGGCGGCGCGGGCGGATCGAGCGCGGCGGAAGTGCCGGGCGACGTGGACATTTTCGTGACGGGCGACGTGAAATATCACGAGGCGCTCGACGCGGCCGAGCGGGGACTGGCGATCATCGACGCCGGGCACCACGGTACGGAAAAATGGATCGTGCCCGCGATCGCGAAACGCCTTAAATCGAAAGCGCCGAAACTCAAGGTGTCGGAATATGTCGAACCGGACCCCTTCACAGCGATCACCGGGAAGTGATGGACGCCGCGCCCGTTGAACGTGTGCGTCTAGTGACGCGCTCCGCCAGCGAGACGCAGGCGCTGGGCCGCGCGCTGATGGAATTGCTGCCCGAGGGCGCGCTGGTGGCGCTCTACGGCGATCTCGGCACGGGCAAGACCTGCCTCGTGCGTGGGATGGCCGAGGCCGCGGGGACGGCGGCGCACGTGACTAGCCCGACCTTTACGCTGGTCCACGAATATCGCGGCGCGCGCACGCTCTATCATCTCGATCTGTATCGCCTCACTGCGCCGGACCAGGTATTGCACTTGGGCTACGAGGATCTCTTCGAACCGGCCGAGGGCGTGTGCGTCGTCGAGTGGGCGGAGCGCGCCGACGCCCTCTTGCCGCCGCGCCGGGTGGACATCCGGCTCTCCCACGAGAAGGGCGACGTGCGGCGAATCGAGATCGAGAACCGTGGCGTGCTCCCCGCGGGGTGGGAACGGCGAGTGGCGACCATCGACTGAGATTACTCGGACTGGCCCAAAACTCCCCAATAAACCGGTGACTCTTTGGACTGCGGGAGCGGTAGCTCCCGCTTTTCCGCCGGAGCCAAGCTCCGGCGCGCTCGCGGAGAAGCCACGGTTTTCGGTGGGCGCCGCCCAGCTTCGCTGGGCTGAGTAAATCGGCAGCTATCGCTGCCGCAGTCCAAAGAGGCCCCAAAGTGATGCGCTATTTTCCGCCGACCTGGTCGAGGTTCATCCGGATTTTTTCGAGGATGTCGCGCAGCGCATCGAGCTCTTGCGCGTTGAGCACGCCCATAATGTCGTTCACGCGCTTCTTGTAGGCGCCCGACACGCGCTGGTAGGTGTCGATGCCTTTGGTGGTCAGGCAGATGACGTTGTAGCGGCGGTCGTCGGGCACCGGCCGCCGCGCGACGAGTCCGGCCTTCTCCATGCGGTCGATCAGCGTGGTGATGTTCGCGCGGTTGACCAGCATCATGCGGCTGAGGTCCACCTGCGTGAGCCCGCCGTGTTCCCCGCTCTGGTGCTTGAGCAGCGACATCACGTTGTACTGCACATCGGTAAGCCCGTAAGTGCGGAAGAAGTCCCCGGCGCGCTTGCGGATGCGGGCCGCGGTGTAATAAATGTTTAACAGGGCCTCGTGCGCGGGGTTCTCGA
>VFKU01000233.1 GCA_009885415.1 Rhodothermota bacterium | reverse complement strand
GGTAGGGCGGGTCATGACCCTACCGATCGCGCGGCGGCGCTACTCGCGGGACTTGATCCCGTATCGGTCCACGAGCCGCTGTAAGCGAGCGTCAGTCTTGAATACGGGGTGCTCAAATAACCCCAACCGTATATGCCAAACCAACAAAAAGTCGCGACTCCGATAGCTCTGCAGAAAAAGCGGATAGGCCTCTTCGGAACGTCCAAGCGCCTGCAGCACCGTGGCAATGACCCCGGCCACGAGCGGCACGCCGGGCGGAAGAGCACGCAGCTCTTCCAGGACAGCGTTCGCGCCGTCCAGGTCGCCCGCCATCGCGAGGCACACTCCAGGCAACGAGAGTGTCATGGCACGAGATGCCGGATACTTGAGCAGCAATCGCCCTTCCCGCGCGGCCTCTATCCAATCTCCACGTTGAGCATGCGCGAGCAGAAGAGCTGCCCGCATGGGAGCAAAGGCCGGAAATTTGTCGATGTGATTCCTCAGTAACTCGATCGCCTCGGCCGGCTTTTTCTGCACCAACAATACCGAGCCCATCCCCAAGTACCCCAAAGGCTGGAAGGGGTCGGTCTCCATCGCCCGGACCAGTCGCTGCTTGGCCGCTTCGAACTCGCCCATATACATCAGAGACATTGCGCACAGCGTCTGAGTATGAGAGTCACTCGGATCAATCTCCGCGGCACGGAGTCCATACGCGAGCGCCTGTTCCCAATCGAGGTCCGTAATGCGCGACAGTTGCCCAAGCGCGGCGAGGGCGGGAGCGGATTCTCCTCCGAGATGAATGGCCTCCCGCGCGGCGATGCGCGCACGCGTATGGGCCACTTCGTGGCTGACGGTTCCATAAATGATGTTCTGTGCATAGATCGCGGCGAGCCATGCGTAGGCGTCCGCGTACTCCGGATCGATGGCCAGCGCCTGCTCGACCCACTTGACGCTCTTCTCAAAACCCGCCACCGTCGCGTCATGCAGTAGATGGCGGCCTTTCATCAGCGCCTCGAAGGCTTCGGGATTCACCGGCCGCGATTGTTTCAGCGGCGCGGTTTCTTCGGGAGTAAGCGCGACGTTGACCTGTTTGGCGATCGCCAGCGCGACGTTGCTCTGCAGATCGAGGACTTCCTCCATCGTGCCGTCGTAACGCTCGGCCCAGAGGTGCGCGTCGGTGTCGGCGTCGATGAGCTGCGCCGTGATCCGCAGGCGGTTGCCCGCGCGCATGACGGAGCCCTCGACGAGCGCGTGCACGCCGAGTTCCCGCGCGATTTCGCGCAGCGGCTTCACCGTTTTCTTGTAGTACATCACCGAAGTGCGCGAGATCACCGTCAGCGCCTTGATCTTTGCCAGCTCCGCGATCAACGTCTCAGTCATCCCGTCCACGAACCACTCCTGATCGGGGGCGTCGGAGATATTGGTGAACGGCAAGACGGCGATCTTGCGAATCTCGCGCTTGCCGGATGCGGCCTTCTCCGCGCCGGCGGGCCAGGCCTTCTCGCTCGCGGGCGGCGCGCTGAGCGGCGAGATGCGCTCGAAGCCCGCCTCGCGCACGTCGACGGCCTCGTCGAATCCCTTCAGCGTGTAGAGCCCGTAGGTCTCCCAGCGGATCGGCTTGCCGAGTTCGTTCTCGCCGATGCGTTGCCGCGCGCTCTGGTACACCGCGCCGGAGATCAGCACCTGGCCCGCGCGCGCCAGCCCGCCGATGCGCGCGGTAAGGTCGACGATCAGCCCCTCGACGCGCACGCCGCCGTTGAAAGCTTTCTCGCTGACCTCGCCGACGTGAATCCCGATCCGCACGCGCGGAAGCTGCGCCTCCCAGTGGTGCGTCTCCTGCAATTTCAATCCGAAGATCACCGCCGCGCTCGAGGTCTCGAAGGTGAGGAAACAGCCATCCCCTGCCCAGTCGATGATCCGCCCGGT
>VFKU01000187.1 GCA_009885415.1 Rhodothermota bacterium | reverse complement strand
GGCGGCGACGGCGACGGCGATCTCCTGTCCGACTGCTGGGAGCTTTCCTACAGCCTCAACCCAAACTCAGCGACGGGAGCAAACGGAGCTTCGGGCGATCCCGACGGCGACGGACTGAGCAACCTCGACGAACAGATCAACGACACAAACCCACAAGACAGCGACTCCGACAACGACGGGCTGAGTGACGGCTGGGAGGTCGCCGAGGCGCTTGACCCCAATTCTTCGGCGGGGAATGACGGCGCCGCGGGCGACCCCGACGCCGACGGCCTGAGCAATCTCATCGAGCAATCCAACGGCACGGATCCGCACAGTGCCGATACGGACAACGACGGACTGGACGATGGGGCGGAAGTGAACACCCATCTAACCTCACCGACCAATCCGGACACCGACGGCGACGGCGAAACCGACGGCGACGAGATCACCTTCGGCACCAATCCACTCGCTTCCGACGCCGTCCTAGCCCTAGGGGGATCAATCAACGACACGACGACCCAACTTTATCAGGTGGTGGTGCCAGCCTCGAACCCGCCGAAGCGGATCGCCGATCTGGACGTCGGCCTGAACATCGCGCACAGCTTCACCGGCGACCTCAATATCTGGCTCACGTCTCCCACCGGAACGCAAGTGCTGCTGGTCGGAACCGAAGGCGGGCCGGGCGACAACTTCACCGATACCCGGATGGACGACGAGGCTGCGGCATCCGTAGTCAAGGCCTCCGCGCCCTTCACCGGCCACTTCCGTCCAGAGTCTGCGCTAAGCGCCTTCGACGGACAGAACCTGCAAGGCACCTGGACGCTGACGATTCAGGACGCGGCCGCGGGCGACAACGGCACGCTGATCAATTGGACGCTGTACCCCAAGCTGAGACGAAGCCTGGTCTACCTCAACTTCTCGGCGGGCGGCGGCGGCAACGGCACACAGGCCGCGCCCTTCAACACCTTCGCCAACGCGTTGCCATGGGTCAACGACGGCGGCACCCTCAAGATTCAAGGAAACTCGGCGGCCACCCAAACGATCAGCCAAAACCTGCGCCTCGAGACAGCGGGCGGCCTCGTTCGAATCGGCGCCCCCTAAAGTTATCGAAAAAACTCGCGCGCGACGGCGGCATGGGCGGCCCGCCCGTGCGCCCCATCGGAAGACTTTACGAAAGTCTCGATCCGGCTCAGCCCCCCGGCGCGTCGTTCAAGTAACCCTCGAGCGAAAGTACCGACTGCCTCAACTCGAAGATCCGATCTCCAAGCAGATCGCACAGTCCGAGCAGCCCTGTGTACTCGCCCTTGGCGTTGACCAGCACCAAATGCCGGATGCGGTACTCGACCATCAGCCGCATGCATTCCTCGACCGAGAGCAAGTGGGCCGCCGTGACGAGGTCCGTCGTCATGACCTCGCCCAGCGGGGTCGCCTTCGGGTCACGCCCGACCACGACCACCTTCCCGAGCAGGTCCTTCTTGCTAAAAATGCCGATGCACCGGCGCCGCTCGTCGAGCACAGCAATCGCGCCCGTGTCGAAGTCGATCATGTTGCGCACCGCCTCGAGCACGGTGTCATGCGGTTTCATCGAGAAAGGCTGAGTGACTTCACGTAAGAGGTGTGCGACGTTCATTGGAATTCCTCCCAGTGTCCTCGCGTCCGCGCCAACGGATCGGCAGAATATCACAGGATGCCTAGGTCGGATGGTGTTATTTCGAAATCGCCCCGAAATTGAACACTTGTTCCCTCTGAAGCAGCCGTCGAGACGCTCAACACCGGAATTCTGCGAACCTGATCCTGCCTGTGGCCAGCCGATCTCGTGGTTCAGGCGAGCAGCGCCTCGATCACTTTGCGCTCTTCGACGCCCGTGAGGCGCAGGTCGAGGCCCTGAAACCGTATCGACAATTGTTTGTGGTCGATGCCGAGGCAGTGCAGGATCGTCGCGTGCAGATCGCTCACGTGCACCGGGTCCGCCGTGATGTTGTAGCTGAAATCGTCCGTCGTCCCGTGCACAATGCCGGGCTTGATCCCGCCGCCCGCCATCCAAATCGAATAGCAGCGGGGGTGATGGTCCCGTCCGTAGGTGACTTCGGTCGCCGTGCCCTGCGAGTACACCGTCCGGCCGAATTCGCCGCCCCAGATCACCAGCGTGTCGTCCAGCAGACCGCGTTGTTTCAAGTCTTGGACCAGCGCCGCCGAGGACTGGTCCACGTCGTGGCACTGCTTGGTGATGTGGTCCGGCAATTGGTCGTGGTGGTCCCAACCCATGTGATAGAGCTGCACAAAACGCACGTCCCTCTCGATCATGCGCCGCGCGAGCAGGCAATTGCGCGCGTAGGTGCCCGGCTTTTGAACGTCGGGCCCGTAGAGATCAAGGACGCTCTGCGGCTCCTTGGAAATGTCCGTCAGATCGGGCACGGAGGACTGCATACGAAACGCGAGCTCGTATTGCTCGATGCGCGTGAGGGTCTCCGGATCGCCGACGGTCTCGTGCCGTTTCATGTTCAGCGCGCCGATCATGTCGAGCATCTCGCGCCGGGTCGTCGGGCTGCAGCCGGCCGGATCGCTCAGGTAAAGCACCGGCTCCGCGCCGCTACGCAGCTTGACCCCCTGGAATTGTCCCGGTAGGACGCCCGCGCCCCAGAGACGATCGTAGAGCGGCTGATCGGCTGTGCGGCCCGAGCCGCGCGACACGAGCACCATAAAGGTCGGTAAATCGCGGTTCATCGTGCCGAGACCATAGGCCACCCACGCGCCCATGCTCGGCCGCCCCGCAAGCTGCGAGCCGGTCTGGCAAAAGGTAATCGCGGGATCGTGGTTGATCGCCTCGGTGTGGACCGAGCGGACGATGCACAAATCGTCCACGATGCCCGCCGTATGCGGTAGCAACTCGCTGATCCACGCGCCGCTCTTTCCGTACTGGCTAAAATTAAACTTCGACGCCAGCACCGGAAATTTTTCCTGCTTGGAGGTCATCCCCGTCAAGCGCTGTCCCATGCGGATTTCCGCCGGCAGCTCGGTCTTATGAATCGCCTTCAGTCCGGGCTTGTAGTCGAAGAGCTCGATCTGCGAGGGCGCGCCCGACTGGAAAAGATAAATAATTCGTTTGGCCTTCGGCGCGAAGTGGGGAAGACCGGAAAGGCCGCCGCTAGGATCGGCGAACGCGCCCGGCCCGCCGAGCATCCCGAGCGCGGCAGCGCCGAGGCCGCCGCAGGTCGCCTGAAGGAAGTGTCGGCGATTGATCTGTTGTGCCATGCCCAGAGTGTTCATCGAATTCACTCCTGCGTAATCGTTTCGTCGAGGTTGAGGATGACGCCGGCGAGCGCGGTATAGGCCGCGAGCGTGGGCTTGTCGAGATCGTCAGGCACGGGGGACTGCCCGTTGGACACTAGCGCCTTCGCGGCCTCCGGGTCGGCCTGATAGGTGGCCAGGAATTTCTCGAGCCCCGATTGCAACACCCGCTCTTCGTCCGCGGCCGGATAGCGTCCGGTGGCCAACCGAAATCCGTGGCGCAGCGGCGAAGCATCCGCCGAAGTCGTCTCTCGCATCATGCGCTGCGCCAGATTGCGCGCCGCCTCGACGTAGGTCACGTCGTTCAGCAGCGCGAGGCTTTGTAGCGGCGTGTTCGTCCGCGCCCGGTATACGCGGCAGGTCTCAAAGCTGGGCGCGTCGAAAGTGTTTGTCAGCGGGTGCGGCACCGTGCGCTTGCGGTAGGTGTACAGACTGCGCCGATACAAATCCTCGCCCGTCGCCAGCTTGTAAGGCCCCTGGCCGGCGCCGCCCGCGAGTTCATCCCAGAGCCCATCCGGTTGATACGGCATGACCGAAGGTCCGCCAATCTTCGCAGCGAGCAGCCCGCTGGCCGCCAGCGCCGTGTCCCGCACCACCTCGGCCTGCAAGCGGAATCGCGGGCCACGCGCGAGCAGCCGGTTCTCCGAGTCGCGCTCGAGCAGCGTGGGGGAGACGTCGGAGACCTGGCGGTACGCCGCGCTCATCACCATCTTCTTCTGAATCGCCTTGATGTCCCACTTCGATCGGACGAACTCCGTCGCCAGCCAGTCCAGCAGCGCGGGGTTGGCCGGAGGTTCGCTTTGCGTGCCGAAATTGTCCGGCGACTTCACGAGGCCCTGCCCGAAGACCTTCGCCCAGAGGCGATTGACCGCCACGCGTGCGGTCAGGGGATTCGCCGGATCCACGATCCATTGAGCAAGGGTGAGCCGGTTTCGTGGAGCATCGGCAGAGAGCGGCGGAAGAAACTCCGGCACCTCCGGACTGAGCGTCTCGGCCGTGTCCGGGTTGTCGTATTGTCCGCGCACCAGCCGGTATGTCGGCCGCGGCTCGGCCAGCTCGCGCATCACCATGACCGTGGGCACATTCGCCTTGAAATACGTGTCGCGCTCGCCCTGCTTCGCCGCGACGAGGGCTTCCTTCACGCGCACGTCGAAGGAATGCTCGAGTTCAAGATAGGCCGTGAGCGAGGCCTTGCGCGCATCGGAAGGATCGGGCGCAAACGTCGAGCGCAACGTGCTCTCGATCAACGCGCGGACGCCGTCCTCCGCGAGGGCTTGGTCATAAACACGGAAATCCGCGATGGTGCCCTTAAGATATTCGCCCGACGGCAAGCGACCGAGGAGGAGTGCCTTCTTCGAAAGAAATTCACCCGTCAGTTTGTTGGTGTCTATTTTCAGGACCGCGGACCGCCCGCTCACGAAGACCTTAAGGCCCTCGCCCTTGCCCGACCCATCGTAGCTGATCGCGACATGCGCCCAAGTCTGCATCTTCAGGCGGGCGTCCGTGGTGACCTTAATCATGTCGTCCGGCGTCTTCGCCGTCAGCCGCACTATAATCTTGCCGTCGCCGGTGACCGTGGCGTCCACGCCGCGCCGCGCATCGCCCTTCTCGATCACGTTGCTGAAAATCGCGCCCGCCTTCTCCGGGCGCACCCAGGTGGAAACGGTGAAGGGCTTGTCCTTCTGGAAGTCAAAGCGCTTGCGCGCCGCCACCCGGGCCGCGCCTGATCCGTCCAGAAATAGCGCCGGGCCCACAAGACCGTCCACCCACTGCGCCGCGGCCGATCGCTTCACCTTAATCTCGCGCTTGCTCGCCGCCGAAAGGGCTGGCTTCACGGCAAAATCCGCCGCCGATCGAATCTGCTCGATTCGACGGGGATACATATCCGCGGCCAGCGCCTTCTCCGCCTCCGTCTCGGCCTTCCCGGCCGCGATCACCGCGTCAAACTCCGTCAGCTTCGCCTTTTGTTCCTCCGTCGGCAATTCGACCAGCGGCCCGGTATTCCCGTGGGTCTCCTCATAGAAGCCCCGGTCTTCGGTGCTGTTGAGGAAGGCGAAAAATTTGTAAAATTCCTTCTGCGTAATCGGATCGTACTTATGATCATGGCAGCGTGCGCAGCCCATCGTAAGCCCGAGGAAAACCGTCGCGGTCGTCTCGACCCGGTCGATGATATTTTCCGCGCGCCACTCGTCCTCGATCGACCCGCCCTCCGTGTTCGAGCGGTTGTTCCGGTTGAATCCTGTAGCGATCCGCTGCGAATCCGTCGCGTCCGGCAGCAAATCGCCCGCAATCTGCTCGACCGCGAACTGGTCGAAAGGCATGTTCGCATTGTAGGCGCTGATCACCCAATCCCGCCACGGCCACATGTGCCGCTCGAAGTCGTTCTGGAAGCCGTTCGTGTCCGCGTAGCGCGCGCCATCGAGCCAGTCCATCGCCATCCGTTCACCATAGTGAGGCGATGCCAGTAGGCGATCCACAATCTTTTCGTAAGCGTCCGGCGAAATGTCCGCGACGAAAGCGTCCACCTCTTCCGGCGTCGGCGGCAGGCCGATCAAGTCGAGCGACAGGCGACGAATGAGCGTTGTGCGGTCCGCTTCGGGAGACGGCGCGAGCGCGGCCTCGCGCAGCCCAGCCAGAACAAAACGATCAATTTCGTTTCTCGCCCAGCCCGCCCTCGAGGCCGACGGGGGCGAAACGCGCTTCGGCGCGACCCAAGCCCAATGCTTCGCCCACACCGCGCCTTCCTCAATCCACCGGCCGATTAACGCGATCTGCTCCGGTGTAAGGGGGTTGTGCGACTCCTCAAGCGGCATCCGCTTCTTCATATCGTCGCTATTGATACGCGTCCACACTTCGGAATCGCTGAGGTCCCCCGTAGAAATCGCCAGCTTCTTGGCTT
>VFKU01000297.1 GCA_009885415.1 Rhodothermota bacterium | reverse complement strand
GCGTAGCCGGACTGCGTGTTGTCATCGCAAAGGACGGGTAAACATCTTCCAAAGAAAACCCGGTCCTGAGCTCTACAGTCCGTTCACAAAATTCCTACTACTTTAGAAGTAACGGTTTACAATTTCGCCCGTCGTCCGCCGTTTCGGTGGACTTCAGCGTATTTTGATTGCTTTCCGATCGGCCCTAAATCCCTGCCTAATCGAATGGATCTGAAACAGGGTGCGCTCCAGTATTGAGAGCGCTGGTCTTGCGCGTTGAACTCTGTTCGCACGAGGTGAAGATCTCGCTACGAGACAAAGTGGAGTCGACGAACGCCGATGCCCAAGAGAAGCCAGGTGCCGCTGGCCAGATTTTGGTCTTGCGATTCGTGAAGCAGCGACGCGGTGTACAGAACCAAATTCATCTGCCGGCCGGACAACTGGAAGCCACGCGCGTGATCAATCCTTCCATGGCGCGAGCCATGAACCGCGCATGGAAATGGCGGCATTGGTTCGATAAGGGCGAAGTGACCTCCCTCGCGCACGTCGCCGAGCGAGATGGGTGCACCGAGGCCTATGTGCGCAAACTACTACCCATGGCGTTTCTTGCGCCGGATATTGTGGCCGCCACCCTAAATGGCTCCTTGCCACGTAACCTGACCATCGCAGACCTCGCGTCCCACGCTATGCCGCTCGACTGGAGTGCCCAGCGCGTCCGGCTCGGGATGGCCCAGTAATCCGGTTTCCCCGCTGATCTGAGCCGAACCTCGAATTGTACCGCCAGAGAGAATCTCCAAATTCATGGGCCGGGAGACCACAGAGACGAACCAGGCATTCTCCGGGCGGGCGATGATCGCCGCAAACGGCGGGCGATAGGGAGGAATTCCAGAGGATTCTTATACTATCATAATAGTACAAAACTTGATGGCGGAGAGGGTGGGATTTGAACCCACGGTACCCTTGCGAGTACGCCGGCTTAGCAAGCCGGTGCTTTCGACCACTCAGCCACCTCTCCGCGAGGGGCGGACGCGCGCTTATATCACGGTCGGCGCGCGGGGGGGAAGGAGGGCCAGGTCGGGTGGGAGGACGAGGAGTGG
>VFKU01000409.1 GCA_009885415.1 Rhodothermota bacterium | reverse complement strand
CGGATCTTGCCAAATACGCCGGCGACAAGCTCAACCGGCCCGTCGTGCTCTATCCCACCGCCGCCTCGATGAACGGCTACACTTCGGGCATCACCGCGCTCAAAGTCCGCGGCCTCAAACGGACGCTGCCGTGCACGCCGGCCATCGGCGTCTTCGCGAACCCGGAGCATGTCGCCACCGCACCGCAACGTATGACCGCCGCCGGCGTGGCCGATTTCCTCTCAAAATGCTCCTCCTCCACGGACTGGCGCGCCTCGCACCTCCTGATGGACGTGCCCTTCGATCCCTCCGCGCGCGAGTTCTTCGAGGGCATTCAGGAACGCCTGCTCGAGGCCGCGCCCCGCGTCGGCCGCGGCGATCCGGCGGCCATCGCGCTCGTGCTCGAAGCGCTGCTCCTCTCCGGCTTTTCGATGGTCGTCGCCGGCTCGTCGGCCCCGGCCTCGGGCGGCGAACACCTCATCTCGCACTACCTCGACATGAAGTCCGCGCTCTACGGCTCGCCGCACGATCTCCACGGCACGCAAGTCGGCGTCGCCACCGTCTATTGCCTCGGCCTGTGGGAGCGCATACTCGCGCTCGATCCCAGCGCGATCCCGATCGACCGGCTCGTCACCGCGGCCCCCACCGACGCGCAAGTGCGCGACTGGATCCGCGAGGACTGGGGCGCGGGCGTCGGGCCGGAGGTCCAAGCGCAGTGGGACGCGAAAAAGATGGACGTCGTTACGCTTCGCCGCCATCTTGAACGCGTCCGCGCGGAACTCCCGCGCATGCGCCGCGAATTGCCGCAAGATCTCCTCCCGGCCGCCACCGTCGCACGCGCGATCCGCGAATCCGGTGGACCGGTGACTCCCGAGGCCCTCAACGCGCCGCTCGACGAGTACCGCAAGGCGCTCCTCCGCGCGCGCTACATCCGAAATCGCTTCACCGTATTCGACCTCGCGCAGGATCTCGGCCTGGCATGATCCTCGCCCTCGCGCTTTGCATGTTCGCGCAGATCCCGGCGGCAGGTCCCCCGCCGCGCATCGAGAATCCGGCCGAGCTGCGCGCCTTCAACCGAGCGCATAAAGCGCTGCTCGCCGACACGGACGTACTCGGCCAATACCGCAGGCTGCGCGCCTACCTCGCCACAGATCCCGAACTGCGTCAGGCCGAGGAAAGCCACCAGGCCCTCCTCGAGTTACCCGGATTGCGCGCGCGCGTGGACGATTTCGAAGAGGTACTGCGCGCGGACGCGCCGGCCCGGTCGGATTTCAATCGCTGTTTCGCACGATTGAAACGTGATCCCACATTACGTGAGGCCATCGAGCAACTCGCGTCCGCCGAGACGGCTGCAAGCCGGGGCCGACCCGATCTGGTGGCCGGCCTCGGCCAGCTTCGTGAGCGTCCCGACACGGTCGCCGATTTTCTCCACACCTCCGGCCGCGGCCTGCCTGTGTACCCGCCCCTGCGCCTTCTACGAGAGGCCTTACGCCGCGATCACGACCTCGAAAGCCAATTACGCGAGGCCTGGACGCGGCTCGGCGCGCTCACTGGCGCGCGCGAGGCGGTGTATCCCTGGTGGGCGCGGGCCTACGGTGAGACCGGCGCGGTGTCGCGGGCGTGGCACGCGCTCGATGTCGAGTTGACGCCGTTTCCTTCCCGGCGCCGGGCCTGGGAAGACCGCTCGATTGCCTGGGCGGCGCATCCAGATGCTGTCGCCTGGCGCGACCACTTCTACGCCCGGGTGCGACGCGACCCGGCGCTCGCGCCCGCGTTCTTCGAGTATTTGCACCTGCTGCGCGTGAGGCCGGACCTGGAAGACTACGTCGAGCGCGACTTCGCCGCTGCCACGGGTGCGACGCCCGCGTGGCCTCCGTCAAACGCTCTGCCGAGCCTGCCCCCTTGGCAGCCGCGTGAGACGATCCGGCGGCCCGAAGACCCCAAGGCGCCCAGCCTGCCCTCGCCGCGCGTGCCGACGGCCGGCGGCCCGGAGCGCCCGACCATCGATCGACCCGCCTCGCCATCCCGCCCCACTGCCCCGGAACGCACGCGATCGCCGGCGGCGCCGGCCAGCCCGCCAAATCCCGAGTTGTAATCGCAATCAAGTCCGGTTGTTCTCGATGACGCAGGGCCAGGCGATGTAGATGAATGGCGCGTCAGTCGCAGTAGTTCAGGCCCGGCATCGCTGGCGCCAGTCGTTGAGGACGTCGCGCACGATCCATTCGAGCGGGATGACTGGAGTCCAGCCGGTTTCCGCCGTGAGCTTGGCGCAGGAACCGCGCACTTCGGGGACTTCGGCCGCGCGCAGGCGCTCGGAATCGACACGGATTTCGACCTCGGTCTTGGCGAGTTTGAGGAGCGCATCGAGCACGGACTGCATGGTGTGGCCTTTGCCGGAGCAGATGTTGTAGGCCTCGCCGGGGCGGCCGCGTTCGAGGAGGAGACGGTAGGCGCGGACGACATCGGCGACGTGGGTGAAATCTCGGATGGCCTGCAAATTTCCGACTTTAAGTTGCGGGGTGCGCTTACCGAGTTCCATCTCGGCGATCTGGCGCGCGAAGCTAGGCAGCGCGTAGACGTCGGCCTGGCCGGGGCCGGAGTGATTGAAGGGGCGCGCGCGGACGATGGGCGCGCCGGTCGCGGCGGCGGCATAGGCGCAGTAGTGATCGGCGGCGGCCTTCGAGATGGCGTAGGGGTTGGCGGGATTGAGCGGGTGGTCTTCTGTGACGGGGAGGGCCTGCGGTCGGCCGTATTCTTCGCCGCTGCCGACGAAGAGGACGCGGGCTTTCGGTGCGTGATTCCGCAGCGCTTCGATCAGGCGCACGGTGCCGAGGAGGTTGACGTCGAGGACGCCGGTGGGGCTTTTCGCGGCATCGGGCACGAAGGCGATCGCGGCGAGATGGATGACGTAATCGATGGGGCCGGCCCACTCGACGAGCGCGTTTACCGAGTCGGCGTCGGAGAGCACGAACTCCTGCGCGGGATACTCCAGGGTAGAGGCGCCGCTGATGCCGCAGACGACTTCGTAGTCGTGTTTGGCGAGGTGCGGGCAGAGGTGTCCGCCGACGAAGCCGTTGGCGCCGGTGACCAGGACGCGCTTGCTCATTTTCGGGAGGCGCTCTTGAGCCGCGCGAGATCAGCGTCGACCATCATCTTGATGAGATCCTCGAAGCTGGTCTCGGGGATCCAGCCGAGCTTATTGCGCGCTTTTGAGGAGTCGCCGAGCAGTTCGTGGACCTCGGCGGGCCGGTAGAACTGCGGGTCGACAACGACGTGATCTTTCATGTCGAGCCCGAGGTGACCGAAGGCGACCTCGCAGGCCTCGCGGACCGTGCACATGCGGCCGCTGGAGACGACGTAATCGTCGGGCGTGTCTTGCTGGAGCATGAGCCACATCGCGCGGACGTAGTCCTTCGCGAAGCCCCAGTCGCGCTTCGCGTCGAGGTTGCCCAGGCGCAGTTCTTTGGCGAGGCCGAGTTTGCAGCGGACGGCGCCGTCGGTGATCTTGCGCGTGACGAATTCGAGTCCGCGCCGCGGCGATTCGTGGTTGAAGAGGATGCCGCTGCACGCGAAGATGTTGTAACTCTCGCGGTAATTCACCGTGATCCAGTGCGCGTAGACCTTGGCGACGCCATAGGGGCTGCGCGGGTAGAAGGAGGTCGCTTCCGTCTGCGGCACCTGCTGCACCTTGCCGAACATCTCGCTGGAAGAGGCCTGGTAGAAGCGGATCGAGCGGTCGACGACGCGGATCGCCTCGAGCACGCGGGTCGCGCCGAGCGCAGTCACTTCGCTCGTGAGGATCGGCTGCTTCCAGGACGTCGGCACAAAGGACTGCGCCGCGAGGTTATAGACCTCGGCGGGGTGGACGTCGCCGATCGCGTCGATGATCGAGACCTGGTCGGTCAGGTCCGCCTGGATCAGCGTGACGCGATCCTGGATGTGGCGGATGCGGTCGAAGGTCTCCGAGCTCGAGCGCCGGACAACGCCGAAAACTTCGTAGCCCTTCTCGAGCAGGAGTTCGGCCAGGTACGAGCCGTCCTGGCCGGTGAGGCCGGTGATCAGCGCGCGCTTCGCGCCGGATTTTGTCATGGGTACTCCTTGGCTTTCAGACGATTTTCAGCCTGCGCCTTCATCGCACGAGGAATAATGCCGGGCCGTGGCGAAGCGATCAAACGCCTTGCCACAGCGCCGGGTGCGCGGCGCAGCGCACGGTCCGCGCCCATTTGTCGGCCGGCGAGCCACTCATGGCGACCCAACCGCCGGCGGCCTCGATGAGTGCGGCGCCCGCCGCGATGTCCCAGTACATGATGTCGTTTTCGGCGTAGGCGTCCACGCGTCCGCAGGCGACATAGGCCATCATGAGCGCGGCGGAGCCCAACATGCGGACCTTTTTGAAGCGCCGCGCGGAGCTCATAAACAGATCCAGCGCGGGACCGCCGACGTCGAACTTGGTGGGGAAGCCGGTCGCGAGAATCGCGCGCGCCGGATCGGTCGCGGCGGACACCCGCATCGGCACGCCATTCAGCCACGCACCGCCGCCGGGAATGCCGCTGAAGCACTCGCCACGGTTGAAGTCATCGATGACGCCGAGCACGGGCCGTCCGCCGACGCTGAGCGCGAGCGACACGCAGCAGAGCGGGATGCCGTGTTTGAAATTCATCGTGCCGTCCAGGGGGTCGACGATCCACACGGGCGTGTCGTCCGGGATCGCGCCGGATTCGCCGCTTTCCTCGGCGAGCACCGGCAGGCCGCTGTGCATCAGCACATCCAGGATGAGCGCCTCAGCGTCGCGATCGGCTTGCAGCTTGATGTCGCGCCCGATCTCCGCGAGCACGGCCTTTTCGCGGGGAATTGCGTCGCGCAGGTAGGCCGAGGCGGTGGCGGCGGCCCGGACGGCGAGATCGAGTTCGGATTTCCAGTTCATGGCGCGGGGAGAGGATCCTGTGGAAAGAGCGCATGGTAGAGCACGCGGAGGGCGCGATCAACCGCTCGCGCGGGTGCTTTCATTGAATTAGCGGCGGGGTATCCCTACAATTCGCCGAATGTCTAAAGCTACGGCGCACTTCACAAGTCTGGGCAGCGTGGGCGAGGTGGGCGCGAGCGCGCATCTCATCGAAATCAACGGCCTGAGCATCCTGCTCGATTCCGGCCTGCACCCGAAGAAGGAAGGCAAAGCGAGCCTGCCCGCCTTCGAGCATCTGCGGCGCGCGCCGGACGCGGTCGTCATCACGCATGCGCACCACGACCACTGCGCGTCGTTGCCGTACTTGCTCAAGATGTTTCCTGCGACGACCCCTTACGCGACGCCGGCGACCACGGCGATTCTCGAGCGGATGCTGAGCAACAGCGTCTCGGTGATGGAGCGGATCAAGGCCGAGCGCGGCGTCGAGGACTATCCGCTCTACTCGCGCGATGACGTGACGCACGCGGTCAAGCGTTTGTATGGCGGCGTGCCCTTTGGGCGGGAATTTTCGATTCGGCCGGGCAACGACGTGACGGTGTGCCTGAGCCCGGCGGGGCACGTGCTGGGGGCGGCGTGCGTGCGGATTTCGTCG
>VFKU01000391.1 GCA_009885415.1 Rhodothermota bacterium | reverse complement strand
TGGGCGTGGGCTCGAGGTGGACAAGTCAACCCGCTTTCAAGTCGCGTTTGATCATTTGCCGAAAGACTGGAACTACGTCCTTCCTGACATCGAAGTTAGCCAGGTCACCTTGAAGTAATGACGAGATCTCGAATGGCGAACGGCGAAGTTCGAATGTCGAGTTAACCCTGCTGCGGCAGCGCCCAAGACCGAGGTTCCAACCTTGCACTTCGGCCTTCGCACTTCGCCATTCCCTACCTTCCCAAACTCAATCGATCAATCAAATACTGTGGCAGCTGTGCGGCGACCATTTTGGCCTGCGTCGCTTCGAGTGGATAGCTCGTCCGGAAATAGCGGATGATCAACTCGTCCGTGTTATAGATGACAAACGCCGCCCGTGAATCGTAGTCCCGGGGTTGGCCGACGGCGCCGGGATTGACTAGATAGCGCTGCTGGGGATCGATGCGCAACTGACTTTCGCTTGACCCGCGTCTGATTTCAGGATTCAAGAGACCGGCACGACCGTCCTGAAACTGAACAAACCCTCCCTGAATGTGTGTATGCCCAAAGAAGGTGACGGGATACCGAGCCAGAGGAAAGTTCTCGAGGGCATCCTCCAAATCAACCAGATACTGATCTTCATCGGCCAACGAACCATGCACTAGCGTGAGCGGGGGAACATCCAGCGGGCCAGCCTGAATCTGCTTGAGATAGCTGCGATTCTCACTCGTCAGTTCGTCCTGGGTCCAGAGTGCCGCTCGCCTGGCTAGCGGGTTAAAAAGGGACAAGTCAACCAAGCCCAGCGCTGCCTTTTCATGGTTCCCGCGGATGACCTGCGGGTTGAAAGGACGAATCCTGTCGATCACGGCGTTGGGATCGGGCCCGTAGCCGACGATGTCGCCACAACAAAGCATCTGGTCGTATTCACCAGCGGCGCGCTCCAGCACGGTGTTGAGTGCTTCCAAGTTGGAATGAATATCGCTGAGAATCAGGAAACGCATCGTGGGAGACCCGCGGTAGAGACCTTTGCTTCAATTGGCGAACGCAATACCCCTGCTCTGCATGTCGCGCTTAAGCTGGCTCTCGGATTGAAACTGCAGCGCTTGAATTCCCGCCCGCTGCGCCGCTTCAATGTTTTCCGGCCGATCGTCGGTGAAGAAGATACTCTCTGGTGCAACGCCGGCCTTCTGGATGGCCAGTTCAAAAATGCGCGCCTCCGGCTTCATGCAACCGGCCTGGTAGGAAAGCAAGCGCTCCTCAATCAGTCTCAGGATGGGGTAATTCTCGACCACGAAATCGAAGTGAATCTCGTTGGTGTTCGACAACAACATGAGCCGATAGTGCCGCTGTAGGGCCTGCAAAAACCTCTCGGAAAGCAAGGGCTGCGGCAGAAACATGCTGCCCCAGAGCTGCCGAAACTTCTCCATCGAAACATCCATCTGCAGCCGGCGGCAGACCTTGCGATAGTGGTCCTGCGCTGACAGCCTCCCGGTCTCATATTCAGAAACCAGCTCGCTATCCGAAAGCACTGCCATCGCCTCCTGTAATGAGAGCGGTGTTACTTTCAAAAGTTCCTGTGCTGCACGGGAGTGATCAAAGTCGATAATGACCTTGCCCAGGTCGAAATAGATGACTTGGATCATGCGGCAGATGGTAGCGGAAAGAAACGGGGAAAGGCAAACGTGAAGTACGAGGTTCGAAGTGCGAAGCAGAGAAACCCAATTCGAATTTCAACCTTCGCACTTCGGCGTTCGACCTTCGCACTTTCCTACTGTGCGCGTTGGAACTCGATCTCTTCTTCCACTTCAACCGCTTCTTGGAGGTTGGCTTCCGCCAGACGCGCCAGTTCGGCTTTGCTCTCAAATTTGTCGTTGTACATCTGAGAGTCGGCCACTGTGAACAGCTGGGTGAGCTCCACGCCGTCTTCCGGATACATCGACATCCCGACGCTGATGCCCAGTCGGACTTCCTTGCCTGACCGAACTTTGAGAACCAGGGCCGTCACGGCTTTCCGAATACGGGCGACGATTTTTTCTGCGGTCTCCCGTTCGGCATTGTAAAGGAAGGCAACAAACTCATCGCCCGCATAGCGAATGCAGGAGTCGTATTTCCGCATTTCCTTCTGCAGAATCTCTCCTACCTTGATCAGAACCTCGTCACCCACCTTGTGTCCATACTGGTCATTAATCTGTTTGAAGCTGTTGAGATCCATCACCAGCACTGCCATCTTTTCCTTCGT
>VFKU01000720.1 GCA_009885415.1 Rhodothermota bacterium | reverse complement strand
TGCGTAAAGTCCATTTTCCGCCTCCTTTCAGCGACCGAATCCGCCTACTAGGGAATCTCTGAACAAGTCCCCTGTTTCATTGTCTGATGCATAGCTCCACGGAATGCATCCAACAAGAACGGGAGACGGCGATGAACAACAAACAAATGACGCTGATGAGTACCGGGTTTGAGAAGTACGCGAAGACGACGCGGCGGGCGCAGTTTCTGGCCGACATGGATCGCGTAGTGCCTTGGGGTGAGCTTTGCGCGCTGATTGAGCCGGTGTACCCGAAGGCGGGCGACGGTCGGCCGCCGATCGACCTGGAGTTGATGCTGCGAGTGTATTTCCTGCAGCACTGGTTCAACCTGTCGGACCCTGCGGTGGAGGAGGCGCTGTACGACTCCTTGGCGATGCGCGCGTTTGCGGGTGTGGACTTGGGCGACAAGCCTGCCCCGGATGAGACCACCGTATGCAAGTTTCGGCATTTGCTTGAGCGCCACAATCTGGGCACCCGTCTCTTCCAGGAGGTCGGGCGCTATCTTCAGGAACGCGGCATGACGGTCAGCTCGGGCACGATCGTCGATGCCACGATCATCAACGCGCCCAGTTCGACCAAGAACGCCTCTGGGAAACGCGACCCCGAGATGCATCAGACGAAGAAAGGCAATCAGTGGTTCTTCGGCATGAAGGGCCATTTCGGCGTGGACAAGAAAACCAAGCTGATTCACTCGGTGGCGGCGAGCGCCGCCAACATGCACGACAGCAATATGCTGCCGGAGCTTCTGCATGGGCAAGAGACCCAGGTCTGGGGCGACAGTGCCTATGCTGGGCAGAGCGTGCTCATTGAGGCGCTTGCGCCGGCGGCCAAGGATCTGACGCAAAAGCGCGGGCGTGGCTACAAGTACCTGAAACCTCGGCAACGCATCATCAACCGTGCGCGCTCTCGGGTGCGTGCCCGTGTTGAGCACTCCATCGGCGTCATCAAACGAATCTTCGGCTTCGCCAAGGTGCGTTACCGCGGCATCAAGAAGAACGCGCATCGCCTGTTCGTAACCTGTGCGCTGGCCAATCTGTACATCGTCCGATTCAGGCTGTTGCGGCTGCAAGGGGCGTAATGCGTCCAAATTCATCAGAAAGACGTGTGCAGAGGCCGATCGGGGTGCAGAAAGCCCCGAATCGGAGACCAAATATCCACTGTCGCGATGAATTCGCATCCCGCTCTCGCTTCGTGACTACTTGTTCAGACCTTCCCTAATCGCCCGCTGCGCCTCATCGTGCCGTATCCGCCCGGCGCGCTCACCGATGTGCTGGCCCGTGCCCTCGGCGATCGGCTGGGCACGGCGCTCAAGCAACCCGTGGTGGTCGAGAACCGGGCCGGCGCCGGAACGCTGCTGGGCGCGGACCTGGTGGCCCGGGCGCCCGCCGACGGCTACACGCTGCTGATGGCGACTTCGAC
This sequence comes from Rhodothermota bacterium, assembly GCA_009885415.1. Taxonomy (GTDB): domain Bacteria; phylum Hydrogenedentota; class Hydrogenedentia; order Hydrogenedentales; genus VFKU01. The sequence goes on along the minus strand of VFKU01000720.1, from coordinate 47 downwards.
CACCCTGGGCATCAGCCCGGCGATCTATTCCAAGCCGGCCATTGATC
>VFKU01000707.1 GCA_009885415.1 Rhodothermota bacterium | reverse complement strand
GGGCGGCCACGGGGGGCCGCTCCTACGGTTGGAAGCGTGGCGTCTCCGCTGGAGGGCTTGCCGGCAAGTTTGGCCGGGGTCGAGACCTCCGATGCGGCGGTCGAGGTGGCATTGCGCGCGTTGGCGCCCTTGCGCCGGAAGATGTTGCGCGCGGACGAAGGTTCCGCAAAGTTTTACGCCGAAATCGAGCGTTACGTCGAGCAGCGCCTGGCCGATTCGCTCACCCTCGATGCCGCGGCCAAACATTTTAATCTGCCGCCGAGCACCCTCACCCGACGCTTGGACCGCCGTTACGGCCTCACCTTCACCGGCTACATCGCCCGGCGCCGGGTCGAGCGGGCGAAGACGCTGCTCGCAAAATCGAAACTCAGCGTAGACACGGTGGCCCGGCGCGTGGGCCTGACTGACGGCGCGCACCTGCGAAAACTCATGCGGCGCTTCGAGGGGACGACGCCGACGGAGACGCGGGAATCGCGGAAAAGATCTGCTGGAACCCGGTGAAGACCAAAGGCCGGGCTTAGCCACGGATTTTACGGATTGGGCGGATCGTCCACTCGCGACATTGGCGGCGCCGGCGCGAATCGAACATACTTCCTCAGTGGTGGTTCGGCGTGCTGCGAATGGTGTGGCAAGTATTTTTAGGAGTGGGACATTCATGAAGACCCCAATTGCGTTTATTTTAGCGTGCGTACTCATAGTAGGCGTGGCGCACGCCGAGGACCGGCCTTCGCTCAAGACCGAGAACGTCATTCTCGTGATGACGGACGGGTTGCGGTGGCAGGAGGTGTTTGCCGGGGCGGACGAGGCGCTGATGAACAAGGAGAACGGCAACGTCGGCAACCTCGGCGCGTTGCGCGCGAGGTTTTGGAAGGACACGCCCGAGGCGCGGCGCGAGGCCTTGCTGCCGTTTTTCTGGAGCGTGATCGCGAAGCAAGGGCAGGTGATCGGCAACCAGACGAAGGGCAGCGTCGCGCAGGTGACGAACGGGCTGAACTTTTCGTATCCGGGGTACAGCGAAACGCTGTGCGGTTTTGCCGACCCGCGCGTGGACAGCAACCGGAAAATCCCGAACCCGAACGTGACCGTGTTCGAGTGGCTGAACAAGCTGCCGAAGTACCGCGGGCACGTCGCGGCTTTCGGCGCGTGGGACGTGTTCCCGTCGATTTTCAACCGGGGCCGTTGCGAGTTCCCGGTGAACGCGGGCTACGAGGCCTTCGAGGAGGGCGAGATTACGCCGACGATGGCGCTGCTCAATCGGATGAAAGCCGAGACGCTGCGCTACTTCGAGGGCGAACCCTTCGACTCGCTGGCCTTCGAGACGGCGCTCGAGTATTTGAAGACCCGCCAGCCGCGCGTGCTTTTTGTGTCCTTCGGCGAGGCCGACGAATGGGCCCACGAGGGGCGCTACGATTATTACCTCGATTCCGCGCACAACACCGACGGTTGCATCAAAACCTTGTGGGACACCGCGCAATCCATGCCGAAATACAAAGACAAGACGACGCTGATATTTCTGCCCGACCACGGCCGCGGCGATGCACCCGTCGAGTGGAAGAGCCACGGCGCGCAGGTCAAGGGCGCGGAGAACATCTGGATGGCCTTCCTCGGGCCGGACACGTCGGCAAAGGGCGAGTGGGGGAAGAGCGAGCGGGTCACGCAGAGCCAACTCGCGGCCACACTCGCAGCCTTCCTCGGCGAGGATTATGGCAAGGCGGCGCCGAACGCGGGGAAACCGATCGAGGGTGTGATTGAATAATAAATAGGGACAGCGCTGTCCCTATTTCCCCATTTTCCCTGATTAATGAGTACTCGGACCCGGAAGATGCTGAATCCATAGCTACCGACACGGGTCTTCGATAGTTTAAAAGTATGCTTGACGAAATACTACTTAAGGACGAAGAGAGCCGATGAGTGACTACTCGTTCCGCCGTCAAATTCCTTTTCTGGTTCTTACATCAGCGGTTTCGGCTATAGCAGGCGCGACACTCTACGCACTGTTTCTTGTCCCGAAAGCAGATGATGTCAAATTGCTGCCGCCGAAAGTCGCGGCTCTTCTGGAAACTACTCAGACTCTCGCGACTCTCCGCGACAGCTTGAATAGCATCATGGAAACCACAATGGATCAGGATGATGACGGTGCCGTAGACACTTGGGTTGTCTCTATTCGTTCTTCTGAATTAATCACTGGCGGGTACGTTGCGAAAGATACTGATGGAGACCGACAACCTGACGAAGGTAGCGTTTCGATCGGAATGCCGGCAAATGTTCTGATGCTCGGAGGACGCAAAGACGATGAATCTGAAAAGACTTCTGTCGCGTTACCTAGCACCTTCGAACCCGGGAAGTCATTCCTATACCGTGACCTAGATCGCGACGGGCGGCTGGATGAGATGACTCAATATCAGGATGGAAAGGCGGTCGATTTTTTTGTGCTCCTCGGAGATTGCTGGGTTGCCGCAGACCGTATACGCGGAAAATCCTACGAAGCGAGTGCAACCATTGAGGGCAACATCCGGACCGTGATCTTCGAGAATGGCAAATGGCGAACTAATCAATAGTTGTCCTTCAGAGTATTCTTACTCATTGGCATCATTGAACTTATGGGTTCAAGTCGTTAAGGTTCAGTGATATGTGGCTGGTCATCTTCATCGTGGGTAGCGGCCTGGCTGGTTTCGTCATCGGCGGTGTGGCCGGTCGATTTGCGTTCGTCGCCGGAGGAGTACTGTTGCTGATGGGGCTGGGCCCGATGGCGGCTTTGCTCATCCATTCGCAAATCGTGGGCCCGGGCGGCGACCGTAGTTCGGAAGGCATGTTGGCGACCATGGCATTCGTCTTTTTTGTGCCGGCAGGAATTACGGCAGCGCTTGCCGGAGTCCTGCGGCGATAAGATCCGGGAACGCGCAGCCGTCACGCTGGGCATTGACTTTCGGTGTCGGGGCTGGGAGAATGTGATGAAGGCGGAGCGTAGCCCGCAATGACGACGTGCGTATTCCTTCCGCGGAGATTGGAAATCCGAGTATGCGAAGTTTGGTTGTTCTTGCCGGTGCGGCGATCGCGGTGATGGGCGTCAATCGTGTGGACGCGGCGGTGGTGCTGCATGAGGGCCGGACGATCGAGGTGTCGCAGACGCTGGCCGATCCGAGCGGGAAGGATCTCTGGGTCTCGCCGGCCGACCTGACGCGGATCAACGGGTTTGTGTTGAAGCCCGAGGGCGCGTGCCTGGCCGAGATTTGCATCCCGATGCCGCGCGGCGACGACCACTCGATGGTGCAGACGCGCGAGGGCGCGACGTGGTTCAACGTGACCGGGCTCGCGCGCAAGCTGGGCCAGAGCTACGTGAGCGATGCGGAAAAGGGCGTCTGGAGTTTCGCCGAGATCCCCCAGGTGCGCGGCGCGCAATTGCAATCGGCCGTCGCGCCGGATTTCGCGCTCAAGGATCGCACGGGGAAGCTCGTGCACCTCTCGGATTTTCGCGGCAAGAAAGTGTTGCTGAAGACCTGGGCGTCCTGGTGAGGGTGCCGCAATGACCTGCCAGGTTGGCAGGCCGTCTACAGTGAACTGAAAGACAAGGGTTTCGAGATCATCTCCGCCGCGCAGGACTCCGGCGGCGAGGCGGTCGCCGGGCCGTTTTTCGACAAGGCCAAAGCGACCTTCACGCAGATCGTAGATGAGAACCACGTCATCTCCGATCTCTACAACATGGTCAACGTGCCGACCGGGGTGTGGATCGACGAGAAGGGGATGATCGTCCGGCCGCCGGAGACGGCGTACTCCTCTAATGTGGAGCTCAAGATGGCCGGCAAAGTGCTGTCGTCCAAGGGCGCGGACTACGTCGCGGCGCTGAAGGACTGGGTCGCCAAGGGCCCGGAGAGCGTTTACGCGATGAAGCCGGAGCAGGTGGTCGCGAAAATGTCGCCGCGCACCGAAGACCAGGCGAAGGCCGAGGCGTATTTCCAGTTGGGGCTGCACTTCCAACGCCTGAACGACAAGGAACGCGCGGAAAAATACTGGCACGAGGCGGAAACGCTACGCCCGGAAAGTTGGAACTATCACCGGCAGGACTGGTCCTTCACGCCCGCCGAGGCCGGGGCGAATTGGCTGAAAAAATTCCAGGGGCTCGGCGACAAGGAATACTATCCGAAGCCGGATTTGGCGCCGCCGGCGCAGTAGCGCTGGACCGAAAGAGAGATCCAATTATCAACACAGAGGCACGGAGTACACAGAGAACTTAACGCGAATTTCTCTGTGGTCTCTGTGCCTCTGTGTTTATCTTTTTGAACTGTAAACGGATTGCTATCTTGTTGATCGGAGCCGCGCTTACTTGACGATTGCCGCCTTGATCGCGTTGTGCGCGATGGGACGGGTGGGGTAGGTGTTGGTGGGGATGAGTTGGGTGAGCACGAGGCCGATGAGGTTTTCTTTTTTGTTGATCCAGAAATCCGTGCTGGCGTAGCCGCCCCAGGTGTATTCGCCGTCGTCGCCGAAGAGGGTATTCTCCTTCAAGGGCGTCGCGCCGCAATAGCCGAAGCCGATCCCCGTAAATTTCAAGCCCGGTAAGAGATTGAGCGGCGCGTCACCGAGCGCGGCTGGGAGCTGGTTGGACGTCATTTCATCGGCCGCCTTCTTGCTCAGGACGCGCACGCCGTCGAGTTCGCCGCCGTTGAGCAGCATTTGCGCGAAGCGGAGGTAGTCGCCGGCCGTGGCGACCATGCCGCCGCCGCCGGAGTCCTGGCTGGGGATTTTCAGGAAGGGGCTGGTCGCGGCGTCTTCCAGGAGCGACATGCCGCCGGCCTTCGGCCCGTAGTTCGACGCGAGGCGATCGGCCTTGTCGGCAGGGACATGGAACGCGGCGTCCTTCATGCCGAGCGGCTTGAAGATTTTTTCCTGGAGATAGTCGGCGTAGCGCTGGCCGGTGACGACCTCGACGACGCGGCCGAGGATGTCCATGTTGATGCCGTAGTTCCATTCGGCGCCGGGCTGACACTTGAGCGGGACGGAGGCGGTGCGCTTGGCGAGTTCTTCGAGCGTGAAGCCGGAAGAGCCGTCGCTGTTGATGTCCTTCTCGCGGTAAATTTCACCGAGCTTGCCGCGGTCGAAGAGGCCGTAGACGATGCCGCTGGTGTGGGTCATGAGGTGCTTAAGCGTGATCGGGCGCTCGGCGGCGACGAGTTCGGTCGTGCCGTCCGGCTTTTCGACGAGGACCTTCATGTCCTTGAACGCGGGGATGTACTTCGAGAGGGGATCGTCGAGCGAGATTTTGCCCGCATCGACCAGCGTCATGACGGCCGCGCCGGTGATGGGCTTGGTCATGGAGTACATGCGGAAGATCGTGTCGGGCGTCATTGGTTTCTTGCGCTCGACGTCGCGCTGGCCCCAGGCCTCGAAGTAGCCCACCTTGCCGTTGCGCGCCACGGCGACGATGAAGCCGGGTAAGTTGCCTTTCTCGACGAAGGCGTTGAGCTTGGTTTTTACGTCGGCCAGTATCTCCGCGGACAAGCCGAGCGATGCGGGGTCAGCGGTGGGCAGGCCGTAGATTTTTGGGTCTTCGGCGAGGGCTGGCAGGGCGATGAGTAGCGCCGCGAGAGCAAGCCATTTCAGATGACGGAGCAACATGAGAGTACCTCCAAAATTGATGCGACCATTGGAATCGCCGGCCGCCACGATATCATGTCGGCCCGAGGCATCTCAGTCTGCGCGCGTCTGGTCGAGCGGCCGAGACATTCTGACGAGAGTCTTAGAACGCCCTTTCAGGGCTTTCATAGTGTCTGCGGATCCACACCCAGGGCGGCGCTTCGCTCTGCCCTAGGCTACCGTAGATCGCCCCTTCGGGGTATTGTCC
>VFKU01000111.1 GCA_009885415.1 Rhodothermota bacterium | reverse complement strand
CGAAGCTCGACGGCGACGCGGTCTTTGGCCGCGTGATGGCCTACAAGACGCGCACGCCGGACGAAGGGCTGCTTGAGTCACACCGGCTCTACATCGACGTGCAGACCACGCTCGACGGCGCAGAAGGCATTGAGTGGCACCCGCGCGACACGCTCGCGCGCAAGCAGGACTACGATCCCGGCCGCGACTTCGAGCTGTGGCAGCGTCCCGGCCCGCCGAACGTGCGGCTGGACATGGTCCCCGGCATGTTCTGCGTGCTCTTCCCGGAAGACGCGCACCTCGCGCAGCAGATTGTCGGCGGCGTCGCGCGCGATATTCGCAAAGCGGTCGTGAAAATTCGACTGGATTCGATCCAATGAGTCCCAGGGCACGCCGAGGGAGGGTCGCGCTCCCGCGCGACCGTTGTGCGCGCCGGACGGCCTTCGGTCGCGCGGGAGCGCGACCCTCCCCGGAGCGATCGGCTTTATGAACCTTGCGATGATCCCGGCCCGGATGGGCAGCCAGCGGCTGAAGCAGAAGAACCTGCGCGAATTGGGTGGCGTGCCGCTGATTACACGCGCGATCCGGAAGTCGAAGGAAGCGGGCGTGTTCGACGAGGTGTGGGTCAACTCCGAGGACGAGGCCTTCGGCGAGATTGCGCGCGCGGAGGGCGTGAAGTTCCACAAGCGACCGGCGGAACTGGCGAACAACACGGCCACGAGCGAGCAGTTCGTCCATGAATTCATCACCAAGCATCCTTGCGATCGGCTTTTCCAGGTGCATTCGATTGCGCCGCTGCTCGGCGCGGCGCGCGTGGCCGAGTTTGTGCGGGCGATGGAAGCGAGCGGCTGCGACGCATTTCTGAGCTGCGTACTCGAGCAGATCGAGTGCGCGTATCAAGACACGCCGATCAATTTCAGTTTCGAGAACAAGACAAACTCGCAGGAACTGAAACCCATCCAGCGGATCACGTGGAGCATTACGGGTTGGCGCGCGACGACGTATCGCGCGGCCTTCGAGGCGGGCAAGACGGCGACGTATGCCGGTCGGGTCGGTTTCTTCCCGATTACGCGGCCTGAGGGGCACATCATCAAGACCGAGGAAGACTTGATGCTGGCCGAGGCGATGCTGCGGGG
>VFKU01000040.1 GCA_009885415.1 Rhodothermota bacterium | reverse complement strand
GGATGCTCCCGCCGCCGTCACTGCTCAAGGCGATCGGTCCGAGTCCGGCCGCGACGGCCGCCGCCGCGCCGCCGCTCGATCCGCCCGGTACGCGCCCGAGGTCCCAAGGATTACGCGTCTTCTGAATCGACGAGTTCTCCGTCGAGGAACCCATCGCAAATTCGTCCATGTTGAGCTTGCCGAGAAAGACCGCGCCCGCGTCTCGCAATCGATTCACAACGGTCGCGTCATACGGACTCTCGAAATTGGCCAGAATTTTCGACGCACAGGTCGTCCGGCCGTAGCTCGTGCAGAGGTTGTCCTTCAGCCCGATCGGCACGCCCGCCAGCGGCCCGGGGTCTTCGCCCTTATTCACACGGCGATCGACCTCGCCCGCCATCTGCAGCGCGTGATCGGTCCACACGTCGACATACGCGCCAATGGAAGGGTCCGTCGCCTTGATCCGCCCCAGAAAACTCTCCGCGACCGCCGTCGCCGACACCTCGCCCGAGCGGACGCGATCGCGGAGTTCGCGCGCGGTGGCGGCGTACAAAGGCTCCGACATGCTACTCCGCGTCCAAAATGCGCGGAACGAGGAACCAGGCCCCATCGGTGTTCGGCGCGTTCTTCAGCGCCAGCGCGCGATCCAGCGACGGTCCCACGACATCCTCGCGATAGACATTGGCAAGATCGAGCACATGCGCCATCGGCTCAACCCGGGTCGTATCGAGCTCGTTCAACTTTTCGACATAGCCCAAAATCTTGCCGAGGTCGCCCAGCATACGCGCCTTCGCCGCCTCGTCCAACGAAAGCTGGGCGAGCGCGGCGACATATTCCACGTCTTTGAGAGTGAGTTGGGCCACCAGAAATATCCCGGAAAAGAGCGCCTATTCTAGCATACGGCGCCACGACCCGTCCATCGTAGCGCCGCCGTCCCGGCGGAAAACCGGAGACGGCCATCCGCGAGGGGAGGGTCGCGCTCCCGCGCGACCGCACGCCCACCAACCGCCGCGCCCCCTCAACCCAACTTGTCCGACAAGTCCGACCTGTCCAACTCTCCCCACCCCCGCCCCCTCGCGCTATACTTCACCCATGTCCAAGACAATATGCGTATTCAGCGGATCCAGCCAGCGCGTCGCGCCGGCCTATTTCGACGCTGCCGGCGAACTCGGCCGGCTCATCGGCGCGCGCGGGTGGGACCTCGTCTTCGGCGGAGGTACCATCGGCCTCATGGGCGCCGTCGCGCGCGGGGTGCACGAAACCGGCGGCCGCGTCATCGCCGTCATCCCCGAGCGCCTCAACCGCCCTGGCGTACTCTTTGAGACCGCCGACGAAATCATCGTCACCGCGACGCTCCGCGATCGCAAGGCCGTCATGGACGAGCGCGCCGACGCCTTCGTCGCCCTCCCCGGTGGCGTAGGCACCCTCGAAGAAGTCATCGAGGTGATCACGCTCAAACAACTCCGCTATCACGACCGCGCGATCGTTTTCCTCAACACCCTCGGCTTCTACGACGCCCTGATCACCTTTCTCCATCAACAGTCGCGCGACGGCTTCGTCCGCCCCGAGCACCAGTCGCTCTACCACGTCGCCGACACGCCTGCGCAAATCCTCTCCTACCTCGACACCTACGCGCCCACGCCCATGCCCGACAAACTGGAGTCCGCGTGAATCTCGCCCCCCGCTAACTCCCAGAATTCATCCGCGTAGAGCGGGGGAGACGCGTCGCGCTAGTGCACCCGGACTTTACGCCGCAGATTGCGAATGCGCTGCTTGACGGACAAGGCGCGTCGCCTAGCGGAGTCTCCGGCCGGGGCCAACTTTCGCGCGTCAAGACGCCCAAGGGCGAGGTCCTGATCCGCAAATACCTCCGAGGCGGCCTCGTAGCTGGATTCCTCAAAGACGCCTATCTTCTGGACAACCGCCCGCTGAAGGAATTGCGTGCCCATCGCCACGCGTGGTGCGCTGGTGTACCCACTGTGATGCCCATCGGCGCGAGATGGGATCGCTCCGGCCTGTTCTATCGGGGCGCGTACGCCACGCTTCGGGCCGACGCCGTCGATCTGCTCGCTTACTTGCAGGCGAAGCAAAATCCCGCACCCACGATCCTGGACGCGTGCGGCCGGGCCATACGCGCCATGCACGACGCGGGCGTCTATCACGCGGACCTGCAAGTGAAAAACCTGCTCGTGAGTGGGGGCGAGGCCCTGATCATCGACTTCGACGGCGCGCGCATTCTTCCCGCGCTGAGTCCTGCAATGGCCGAGAAGAATCTGGCCCGCCTGCGCCGCTCCTTCGTCAAGCGCGGCCTAAGTCTCGCCGCGTTTGATTCTGTCTACAACGCGTACGGTCGCACAGCGGAACCAAAATCGATTCAACACAGAGGCACAGAGAACACAGAGTAAGAAACAAGAACTGGGATTTCTCCGTGTCCTCTGTGCCTCTGTGTTGCGATCTTCCCTTCGCGCCTACTCGTAATCCACCCCCGCGCCCAAATCTGGAATGAACAAGCGCGCGATCCCCGCCTGAATCGGCCGATACTCCGAGTTCTCC
>VFKU01000047.1 GCA_009885415.1 Rhodothermota bacterium | reverse complement strand
TGTATCCCGAGAGCCGGGAAGTGGCGACGGAGGATCAGCGCCGCGTGCGGCAGGAGGCGCTGGCGCCGCTCGAAGCGCGAAAGACCGATCTCGTTCGCGAAAAAACCGAAATCGAAAAAGCGATTTTGGCGCGGGCGGAGAATCGAGTGCCGCCCTATGCCGAGACGTGGACGCGTCCGCCGGTGAATCGATCCGGAACGGAGGAACAGTTTGGTCCCGTCGACGTGAAATTTCTCCGGCTCGTTGTCTCTGGACGCGACTCCGACCCCACTGCGCGCACCGGATTCAAGATTGACGAATTCGAGGTGTGGACCGCCGGAAGCGAGGCGAACAATGTGGCACTCGCGGTCAATGGCGGCAGCGCGCAGGGAAAGAGTCCGGTCGCCCAGGACTTCGGTCAAGCGTATCTCGCGGATCTCACGATCGACGGCAAGTTTGGTCAAAGCTGGATTGCGCAAGAGCCGACCTTAACGATCTCCTTCGCGAAGAGGGAGCGCGTCGGCCGCGTGCTCTTTTCTAGCGACCGGACCGGAGCCCTTGCTCCGGGATCGGGAGAGGCACCCTTTCCTTGCGAGTACCGGATCGAAGTGTCGGACGACGGTGAGACGTGGACGGTGGTCGCTGATTCCGCGGATCGTGCGCCGGCGAACGACGCGCACCGCCGGAAGCGTTTCCTGGAGTTGCAAACTTCGCCGGAAGAGCGCACGCGGCTCGAGGAGATCCGAGCACTCGAAGCCGCGGTGAATGCCGAGATCGCCGCCGTGCCGCGCCTGCCCGTGCTGCGCGTCGGCCGGCTCAGTCAGCCCGAGGACGTGGCGCACGTGTTCAAGGGGGGCGATCCGCAGCGCTTGGGCGACGAAGTTGCGCCTGAAAGCATCGGAGCGCTTTCCAAGATCGGGCCGGCCTACCGCTTGGAACCCAGTGCGCCGGAACGCGAACGGCGCCTCGAATTGGCCAAGTGGATTATCGCCAAGGACAATCCTCTGCCGGCGCGCGTGCTCGCCAATCGTATCTGGAACTACCATTTCGGCGCGGGCCTCGTGTCGACCCCGAGCGATTTCGGGTTCATGGGGATCGCGCCGACACATCCGGAGTTGCTGGACTGGCTCGCGCATGAACTGATCGCCCCGCAATTCGGCATAGGCCATGAAGGTGCCGGGGCGAACCCGGCCTGGCGGCTCAAGCGGCTGCACAAGATGATCATGCTTTCGCAGACGTATCGCCAGGCGGGCGCGTATCGTCAGGATGCCGCGGATGTCGACGTCGAGTCCAGTTTTTTGTGGAGGTTTCCGCCGCGCAGGCTCACCGCCGAGGAAATCCGCGACAGCCTGTTGCAGATTTCCGGCGGGCTGGACACGCGCATGGGCGGGCCGGGTTTTCGTCTGTACCGGTATATTCGCGATAACGTGGCGAGCTACATTCCGCTCGACGAATACGGGCCGGAGACGTACCGGCGTTCCGTGTATCACCAAAACGCGCGCGCGGCGCGTATCGATCTGATGACGGACTTCGATGCGCCGGACTGCGCGCTGGTCGCGCCGCGACGCAGCAGCACGACGACCCCGTTGCAGGCGCTCACGCTGATGAACCATGACTTCACGCTGGACATGGCGCGGGCTTTGGCTTCGCGGATTGAGGCGGATGCGGGCGACGACCGTGTGCGGGCGCAGGCCGAACGCGCATTTGAATTGGCCTATTTGCGCAGGCCGGGCCAGGAGGAATCGGCGGCGGCGATCGAACTCATAAAAACGCACGGTCTTCCGGCGCTTTGCCGGGCCTTGTTTAATTCCAACGAATTCATCTACGTGGATTAGGACTACGATGGCGGAACGCGACGAAGCGGTGAACTCGCTGCAGGCGCAGCTTATTTCGCGGCGCGGATTTCTTTCCGACGCCTACACCGGGCTGGCGGGCATCGGGCTGAGCAGTCTGCTGCTTCCGGACGTGTTGGGGCACGGCGCGGCGTTCGCGCAGGGGGCTGGAGTGGAGGCGGCGCGGCCGCATTTTGCGCCGAAGGCGAAACGGGTGTTGCAGATATTTTGCCCGGGGGCGGTGTCGCACATGGATCTCTGGGAGCACAAACCGGCGCTGGAGAAGTATCACGGGCAGCCACTCCCCGGGGAAGAGGCCCTCGTCAGTTTTCAGGGTAAGAACGGCCCGATCATGCGCAGCCCGTGGCCCTTTGCGCCGGCGGGGGCGAGCGGAAAAATGATCTCGACGCTGCTGCCCAACATGGCGCGTCACGCCGACGACATGGCCTTCATTCATTCGATGACCTCGAAGACCAACACGCACGGCCCGGGGTGCATCTTCATGAATACGGGCCAGGCGCGTGAGGGTTTTCCTAGCGCGGGCGCGTGGTTCAGCTTCGCCATGGGCCGCGAGAACGAGAATCTTCCGGCGTATGTTTCGATTCCCGACATTCGGGGCGAAGCGCCGAATGGCAAGGCGAACTGGAGCAATGGTTTTCTTCCGGCGCAGAACCAGGCGGTGGTCATGGCCGCGCATCAAGCGGTCCGCAATCTCGACCTGCCGGGTGACGTGTCGGAGTCCGAAGAACGAGCGACGCGCGATGTTTTGCATCGGCTCAACGAAGCGCACGCGCGGTCGCACCCCGGAAATTCGGAGCTGCAGGCGCGCATGGCGGCCTACGAACTTGCGGCGCGCATGCAGTTGTCGGCGCCGGAAGTGGGCGCGATCGAGTCGGAGCCGGAATCGACGCATGCGCTTTATGGCACCGGAGACGCGAATCCGCTGAAGGCCGCCTACGCCCGCAACTGCGTCCTTGCGCGGCGACTGCTGGAGCGGGGCGTGCGGTATGTGAATTTGTATTGCGGGTCGCGGGCCTCGGGAGTGGATGGGCCTTTCAGAC
>VFKU01000797.1 GCA_009885415.1 Rhodothermota bacterium | reverse complement strand
CGCCAGCGCGGCCTCTTTGACGATCTCGGCAAGGCTCGGGTGGGCGTGGGAGGTGTGGGCGAGGTCTTCGGCGCTGGCGCCGAAGTTGATCGCGGCGGCGGCTTCGGCGATGAGGTCGCCGGCTTGCGCGCCTAGGATGTGGACGCCGAGGATGCGGTCGGTGTCTTTGTGCGTGAGGATTTTCACGAAGCCTTCGGTGTCGCCGAGGGCCTTCGCGCGGCCGTTGGAAAAGTAGATCGCCTTGCCGATTTTGTAGGGCACGCCCGCGCCGGCGAGTTCTTCTTCGGTTTTGCCGACGGACGCCGCTTCGGGATGCGTGTAGACCACGCCGGGGATCGCGTCGTAGTTCACGTGGCCGTAGCCGGTGACGATGCGCTCGACGCACGCCGCGCCTTCTTCCTCCGCCTTGTGCGCGAGCATCGGCCCGCGCACGAGATCGCCGATCGCGTAGACGCCGGCGGCGGAGGTCGCCCATTTCTCGTCCACCGGAATTCGGCCGGTCTTGTCGAGCTCGATACGGACGGACTCGAGGCCCAGCCCCTGTGTGTTCGCGCGGCGGCCGACGCAGAGCAGTACGCGGTGGCACACGATCGGTTCCGCACCGGCGATGTCCACCGTGCATTGCGCGCCGTTCGCCCGCGCGCCGGTGACTTTCGTACCAAGCTGGAATTCGATGCCTTGCTTCTTGAAAATTTTCTGCGCCTCGCGGCTGATTTCGCCGTCCATGCCGGGGAGGATGCGGTCGAGGTATTCGAGCACCGTCACCCGCGCGCCGAGCCGCGCCCACACGCAGCCCAGTTCCATGCCGATGGACCCCGCGCCAATGACGACGAGGCGGCCGGGGACCTCCGGCCACGAAAGCGCCTCGGTGCTGCCGCCGATGCGGTCGCCGTCCACTTCCACGCCGGGCAGCGGCGCAGGCACGCTCCCCGCCGCGAGGACAATGTGTTTCGCATTGAGGGTGACGGCGTCCGGGCCTTCGACGCGGACCGTGCCCGGACCGTCCAGCCGTCCGCGGCCGGTATAGCGCGTGACGCCGTATTTTTTGAAAAGCGAGGCGACGCCGCGCGTGAGTGAGCCGACGATTTTCTCTTTGCGCTTCATCATCGCCGAAAGATCAAACGAGACCTCGCCCGTCTGCACGCCGTGCGCGGCGAGGTCGTGCTTCGCCGCGTGGTAGCGCTGGCTCGATTCGAGCAGCGCCTTGCTCGGGATGCAGCCCACGCGCAGGCACGTGCCGCCGAGTTCCGGGTTCTCATCGATGCACGCCGCATTCAGGCCAAGCTGCGCCGCGCGGATCGCGGCGATATACCCGCCGGGTCCGGCGCCGATGACGATCAGGTCGTGCTGCACGTTGGCCATGCGAAACTCCGGAGAAAATCAGACTTCGACGAGAATGCGCGCGGGATCCTCGATGCATTCCTTGACCCGCACCAGGAAAGTGACCGCCTCGCGCCCATCGACCAGACGATGATCGT
>VFKU01000330.1 GCA_009885415.1 Rhodothermota bacterium | reverse complement strand
TTCCTCAGCGCCTTCGGCCGTCCGCAACGCATCCAGACCTGCTCCTGCGAACGCACCGAAGCCTCCAGCGTCGCCCAAGTCCTCCACGTCGCCAACGGCGACACCCTCAACGACAAGCTCCGCAACGAAAAATCCTTCCTCGCAAAATTCATCACAGACGCCGCGCCCAACGACGCCGTCCTCGACGCTCTCTACCTCCGCGCCCTCGCCCGCCACCCCGCCGACGCCGAAAAATCAGACGCTCTCGCGCTCCTGAATGAATCGCCCGCCGACTCCCCCGAGACCCGCCGCGAGGCTCTCGAAGACCTCGCATGGGCCGTGTTGTCGAGCAAGGAATTCCTGTTCAACCACTGAAGCTAATCCGCATAGCCAGAATTGAGAACCAAGGTCACCTGATGAAATGCTGAGAACACGACCCACATTGTCATTGCGAGGAGCGCGGTTGCGACGAAGCAATCTCGTCCACCAACGACCTCCCTTATTCTTCCCAATCGCCCTCACCCTAGCCCTCTGCCTCCTCGCCCCGCGCCCCGCCGCCGCCGATGACCCGCTCCTCTTCGAACGCGACATCCTCCCCATCTTCCAAAAACGCTGCTCCGGCTGCCATTTCCCCACCGCCGAACAACTCAAAGCCAAGCTCGACCTCTCCACCCCCGCCACCGCCCTCGCCGGCGGCAAGAGCGGACCCAGCATCCTCCCCGGCGCAGGCGCCACCAGCCCAATGATCCTCAGCCTCCTCGGCAAGCGCGACCCCGTCATGCCGCCCCCCGAAAAATTCGACGAATTACCCGAAGCCGAAATCGCCATCATCCAACAATGGATCGACGACGGCGCAAAATCCGGCGGCGCGTTGCCCTCCCCTGCGCCCACCGAAGCCGCCGCGCCCGCTGCCGAGTTCGCCCATCCCGCCGCGATCACCGCCCTGGCCTATTCGCCCGAGACCGGCCCCGGCCCAGTCCTCTTCGCGCAAGGCGGCCTTCGCACCGTCCGTCTCTTCTCCGCCGACGCCACCACCGGCGCGTCTACGCTCCTCGCCGCACTCGAAGGCCACGCCGATATGGTGCGCGCGCTCGCCTTCTCGCCCGACGCCGCCTACCTCGCCGCCGCCGGCGGCCTCGCCGCGCGGCGCGGCGAACTCGTGCTCTGGCGCGTCGCGGATCGCAGCCGCGTCTGGACCAAGGAAGCGCACAAGGACGCCATCCTCGATGTCGCCTTCAGCCCCGATGGCACCCAACTCGCCACCGCGAGCTACGACAAAAACATCACGCTCTGGAATGCCGCCACCGGCGAACCCCTCCGCACGCTGAGCAATCACGTCGACGCCGTATACGCGATCGCCTATAGCCCCGACGGCACGCTCCTCGCCTCGGGCGGCGGCGACCGCATGGTGAAAATTTGGGACGCGAAATCCGGCGCGCTCGTGGCCACCATCTCCGACTCCAAAGACGCCGTCCTCGCGCTCGCCTTCGCGCCCAACGGCACACGACTCGCCGCCGCCGGCGCCGACAAAATCATCCGCGTCTGGGAAATGGGCGGCGCGACGCGCTTGAACCAGACCGACGT
Organism: Rhodothermota bacterium; assembly: GCA_009885415.1. GTDB lineage: Bacteria > Hydrogenedentota > Hydrogenedentia > Hydrogenedentales > VFKU01. Next base: position 591 of record VFKU01000330.1, on the reverse strand, counting down.
ATCGATGGGCAAACTCCTCCGCTCCACCTTCGCGCACGACGGCGCGGTCCTCCACCTCGCCTATTCGCCCGACAGCGCCACGCTCTACTCCACCGCCGAAGATCGCGTGATCAAGGCATGGAATGCCGAGACCCTCTCCGAAAAGCTCGCCTTCGAGCCGCAGTCCGACTGGGTCTCCGCGCTCGCTCTCAGTCCCGACGGCCGCCTCCTCGCGGCCGGACGCTACGACGCCACGCGCACGTTCTACGCTGCCGATACCGGCGCGCCCCTCTCCGGTGAAAATCCCGTCGCCGCTGCGACGAAACCCGAAGCCACCGACACAAAAAAGAAGATCACGACCCTCTCCGTCGCCGCCGTCCTCATCGAAGCCACGGTCCCGCCTTCTCTCGCACCCCTGAATCCGTCGCGTATCCACCGCGGTTCCGAACTCGAAATGGAAATCAACGGCAAGAACCTCGATCGCGTCGAGCCGATCGTCACCAACGCCGCGATCACCGCCGCCGTCCTCTCCAACGAAGCGTTGCCCCCAGCCGTCGTCAATCTCGCCGAAGTCCGCGGCACCGGCGCCGACATCTTCGACAATGCCCGTCC
>VFKU01000240.1 GCA_009885415.1 Rhodothermota bacterium | reverse complement strand
TAGGCCGAGGAACAGTAGGTAGGCGGAGGGGGCGGTAGTTGATGGCGAGGGGGTCATTCGTTGTATCTCCATGTATGACAGTTGGTTAAACACGATTTCATCCGGTGGGGTTCATCGCTGAGCGACGGGGAGATTCTTAACTTCGTTCAGAATGACAAAGATGAGACGAGAATTGCCACGGTTTGTTGCGATTGGCTTTGAGTTGGCGAAACGCGCTACTTGGCAGGGATGGGCGGTATTGCGCTAACTTATTGGAAATAATGGGGTTGTATGATTCTGGAGCCTAGTTTAAGTCGGCATGGCGTCTGCTTTTCTTTGTCGTGGCCACCTTTCGGTGGTTTGTGGCGTCTGAGTGGCGATGAAATTTTTTAGGAGGGGTTATGACGGGCATGAAGTGGATGCGGGTGGTTCCGGCGGCTTGCGGAGTTTTTGCGGCGGCCACGGCTTGGGGCGGGACGCCCGGTCGGCCGACGTTTACGAAGGACATCGCGCCGATCTTCAACGCGAATTGCGTGAGTTGTCACCGGCCGGGCGAGAGCGCGCCCATGTCGCTGACGAGCTACGAGGAGGCGCGTCCTTGGGCAAAGTCGATCTTGAAAAATGTCAGCGAGCGCGTGATGCCGCCATGGCACGCGGACAAAGGAGTTCACGAGTTCGCCAACGATCGCAGCCTGAGCGACGAGCAGGTGGCGACGATTGTGAAGTGGGTGGAGCAGGGCGCGAAGCAGGGTGACCCGAAGGACATGCCGGCGCTGCCGGAATTCCCGAACGGCAATTGGCGGCTCGGCGAGCCGGACCTGGTGGTGACTTTCGACAAGGTAGATCTGCCCGCGGGCAGTCCGGACCAGTTTTTCAATCTTCCGTACCAGATCGATATGCCGGAGGATCGGTGGCTGCGCGCGGTGGAGGTGCTGCCAAGCAACCGCAAGGTGACGCACCACGTCATCGTGTATCAGACGGAAGGCAATCAGCCGCCGCAGGGTTGGCTCTCGGCGTGGGCCGCGGGCACCGCGCCGATGGAGTTCCCGGAGAATACGGGGCGCCTGGTGAAAAAGGACGCGAAGCTGATCGGCGACATGCATTATCACCCGGCCGACAGCGCGCAGTCGGACACGACGAGCCTGGCGATGTATTTCGCAAAGGACGCGGACATCCAGAAGGAAGTCATCAATCTCTGGATTGCCAACCAGAATTTCAAGATTCCCGCGGGCAACCCGAGCTACAAGGCGCGGTCTTCGTTCACGTTTCCGCAGGACAGCGAGATTCTGAGCTTCCTTCCGCACATGCACTATCGCGGGAAGAGCTTTACGTACACGGCGAAGTATCCCGACGGCCGCAGCGAGACGCTGATGAGCGCGAGCAACTACGATTTCAATTGGCAGACGCAGTACATGCTGAAAGAGCCCATCTTCGTTCCGAAGGGGACGCGGATCGATTGCGTGGCCGAGTGGGACAACAGCGCGAACAACCCGCGCAACCCCGACCCGGCGCGGACGGTGACGAACGGCGAGCAGTCCTTCGACGAGATGATGATCGGATTCGTGGACTACATCGTGAAGGACGGTCTGCGGCCGGTTTCGGCCGAGCAACGGGTGGCCGAGGCGCGGACGGCGCTGCTCGCCGAACACGCAGGCGAAGTCTACGACGCGAAGGCGATCCAGGAGGGCATGGTGATCGCCGGCGCGCTTTTCCTGCCCGCGCAGGGGGTCGGCGCATGGCACCTCGCGATCATGGGTAATGTGTACCAGGCGACGGTGAACCAAATCACGTGGCAGGGCGACAAGGTGACCGCGCAGGTGGCGGTGGCCGGATTTGGCACCTTCGGTTTCGAGGCCACGCGAAATACCGCCACCGGGGAACTTAACGGCAGGCTCAGTCTGCCCAATGGCGAGTTGGGATTGCCGGTGGAAGGGACGCTGGCGAAGTAGCACCAGGAGCGCAATCGTATCCGGCCCGGGCGGCGCGCCCGGGCCTTTTTTGTTTCTTGCTGGACGCGACGGGGCGTGTGTTAGGCTGTCGGCGCGGACGCGGCGCTCGGGCCGCGCGAAGGGGAGTGGACCAATCATCATGAATCGGACAATTGCACGCTCGGTGTGTGTCGTGGCGCTACTGGTGTGGGCGCAGGGCCCGGCGCAGGGGCAGAAGGTGGAGGAGGGTTTCATTCCCCTGTTCAACGGGAAGGACCTGACGGGGTGGAAGGGCGACGCGCGGCTGTGGAAGGTCGAGAAGGGCGAGATCGTCGGCTCGACCGAGGGCGTGACGCTGGAGCACAACACCTTTCTGATGACCGAGCGGACGTACGCGGATTTTGTGATTCGTGCGAAGGTGAAGCTGCGCAATCACAACAGCGGCGTCCAATTCCGCAGCGCCGCGCTCGACGACAACGCGATGAAGGGCTACCAGGCCGACGTCGCCGAGGCGACCTATTTCGGCATGCTCTACGAGGAGCAGGGCCGCGGCATCATGGATTACTGGAAGCAGATGAAGCCGGAGGAGCAGGCGAAGATTCACGCGCTGGGCAAGCAGAGCGGGTGGAACGACTACGAAATTCGCGCCGAGGGCGATCATATTGTCATGAAGCTCAACGGCAAGGTGACTTGTGATATTCAGGATCCAGCCGGCGCGAAGTCGGGATTGATCGGCTTGCAGTTACACGCCGGGCCGGCGATGGAGGTGCGGTTCAAGGACATCTCGATCATGGAGCTGGCGTCGAAGACGGCGCTGGGCGCGGCGGCGCCGGGGGACCCGCTGAGTTTCGGGCGGCGCGGCTCGCGGTATCGCGTGCCGGAGGGCTTCGTGCTCGAGCAGGTGGCCGGCGAGGAATTGACGGGTTCGGCGATTAACATGACTTTCGATCATGCCGGGCGGCCGTTCTTGGGCGTGGAGGGGCATGGCCCGCGGACCCTGGTGGACAAGGACGGCGACGGGAAGTACGACGAGTTTGTGGAGATTTCGGACGCGGTCAAGAGCGTGCAGGGTTTGTTCGAGTTGGAGAAGGGCGTCTATCTGATCCAGGGCAATGGCCCGGAAGACAAGACCGGTTTGTACCGCGCAACGGACACGGACGGCGACATGAAGGCGGAGCACGTCGAGCTGGCGTTGCAGTCCGACCGGGGGATGGGCGAGCACGGGCCGCACGCGATTCGGATGGGCGTCGACGGCGCGCTCTATATTATGTACGGCAACCATTCGTTTCCGGCGATCAAGCCGGATCCGGGCTCGCCCTCGCGCGAGGTCCCGGAGAATGATTTCCTGCCGCGCTGGTGGGACCCGCGCGGACACGCCAAGGACATCTTCGCGCCCGGCGGCACGCTCCAGCGGATCGACACGGGATTTACGAAGCTCGAGCAGTTTGTGGGTGGATTCCGCAACGCCTACGATTTCGATATCGATGCATCGGGCGAAGTGTTCACCTACGACTCCGACATGGAGTGGGACGTGGGCGTGCCGTGGTACCGACCCTGCCGGATTCCGCACCTGATCTCGGGCGTGGACTACGGCTGGCGCAGCGGCTCGAGCAACCAGCCCTTCTACTATTTCGATTCGCTGCCCAGCGTGGACGACACCGGCCGCGGCTCGCCGGTGGGCGTGGTCTTCTACGACCACACGGCCTTTCCGGCGCACTACAAGGGCGCGTATTTTTCGGCCGACTGGTCGCGCGGGCGCATTCGTGTGCTCTTTCCGCAGCGCGCGGGCGCGACTTTCGCCGGCAAGTCGCAGGACTTTGTGATCGGCGAGCCGATGAACGTGACGGACATGGACGTGGGTCCGGACGGCTCGCTGTATTTTACGACGGGCGGCCGGAGCACGCACGGCGGCTTGTATCGCGTGCGGTATACGGGCGCGGCGGCGGCCCCGGCGGCGACGGCGGGGATCGATGC
>VFKU01000622.1 GCA_009885415.1 Rhodothermota bacterium | reverse complement strand
TTGGCCTCTTTCGGGTCCTCGACCTGGTCGCAGATGCAGACCGTGCGGCCGGCCTTGATGAGCCGCGCGAGGTAGCCCTCCACCGCGCGCGCGGGCACGCCGGCCATGGGGATGCGGTCCTTTTTGTCCGCGCCGTCGCGCGAGGTGACGGCGAGATCGAGGATGGCCGCGGCCTCGAGCGCGTCGTCGAAGAAAAGCTCGAAGAAGTCGCCCATGCGGAAGAAGAGGATCGCGTCGCCGGACTCCGCCTTCGCCGCGACGTACTGCCGCAGCATCGGCGTGAGGTCCGCCTCCGCGATGTCTTCGAGTTTTGCCCACTCCCGTTGCGCCATGCGGGGAGTATAGCGAGTGCACCGTTTTCGCTCGAACTTGGCTGGCCGGAGTCGCTGACGCCGTTTGACAGTCTTTCGGCCCAGGCCGTACACTTCTTACGGCGTAGAGCCATGCGCGTAGGGCCGCTAATTACGGGCCGGGACACCTTTCGGGGGCGAGGGGGAGACGGTGGGACAGGCACGCGCGGCGGGATCCGTCGTGAAAAAACGTATCGGCGACCTGATGGTCGAGGCGGGGCTCATTACGCCCGGGATGCTGCGCGAGGCGCTGGATGCGCAGCGTGAGCGGGGCACGAAGGTCGTCGAGACGCTGATTCATCTCGGCCACGTGACGGTGGACGATTTTGTGAATTTTCTTTCGCGTCAGCCGGGCGTGGCGAGCCTGGATCTGCGACGCTACCAGGTGCAGCGCGACATCGTGGGCCTGATTCCGCGCGAAGTCGCGATGAAGCTCGAGGTGTTTCCGGTGGATCGGATGGGCCGTCTGCTGACGCTGGCGATGGCGTGCCCGCTCGACGCCCATTCGATCCGCGAGATTGAGACGCTCACGAGTCTGCGCGTCAAGCCGATTCTGTGTCCCGCGTCGGACATTCGCGCGGCGATTGAGTCGTACTACGGCGGAGGCGAGGCGTCCGCCGCTGAGGAAGAGGCGCCGGAGGAGACGGCTGCGCCGTCCGTGCCGGTGAAGAAAGCGCCGGCGACGGTGGCGGCGAAGGCGCGAAGCGGTATGCAACTTGCCCAGGTGGCCGAGCAGGTGCGTCAGTTGACGTCGCTGCCGGCGCTGCCTGCGACGGTGTCGCGGGTGCAGGAGGCGTTGGGCGACGTTTCGATTTCACCGAAGGAAGTGGCGCAGGCCATAGCGCAGGATCCGGCGATCGCGATCAAGGTGCTCAGCGTGGCCAATTCTCCGGCCTATGGTTTCGCGAGCCAGGTGGAGACGATCGATCTCGCGGTGGCGCTGCTCGGCTTGCGCGAGACGTATTCGATCGTGCTATCGGCGGCGGTGCTGAATCTTTTCGACGTGAAGAAACGCTTCGACTATTGCGGTTTTTGGGAAGAGGCGATGAACACGGCGGGGGCGGCGCGCATCCTCGCGCGGTGTTGCGGGAAGAACAAGGAAGGCGGCGCTTTCACGGCGGGGCTCTTGCACGACATTGGGCGCATCGCGCTGCTCGAGATTGTGCCGGACTTGTACACGCAGGTGCCCGCGCAACTCGCAGGACCGGAGTTGGTCGCCGCGGAAGAGAAGATCGTCGGTCTTTCGCATCCCGAAGCGGGCTATGAGTTGGCGGTGCATTGGCACCTGCCGAACACGCTGGCCCTGGCCATCCGGCACCATCACCGGGCGGAGCAGGCGCCGGAGTGCAAGCAGGAGACGGCAGTGGTGGCCTTGGCGGAATCCTGGATCCGTGACGCGTGTGTCTCGGGCCGGGAGAAGAAGGCCTTGCTCAAGGCCTCCGGGCCGTTGCTCGCGCTGGCGGGCCTCGACGCCCGCTCTGCTGAAACCGCGTATGACCTGGTGGCCCAACTGCCCCGCGCGGAATTCGTGTGGGACCCGGTTCCGGCTGTCCCCGGCAAAAAAGTCACCGTCTGAGCTCACTCCAGGCCTAAACCATTTCGCAATCCGGCCAGTCTTATCTGGTGAATACCGTCCGCCCGGCGAGCAAGGTACGGGCGGGCCTGTCCATTACCTGCTGCAGAGGATTTTTTGCCATGTATTTCAATCGCACCAAAGTATTCGCGGCTATCGCTGCGGCCTTCTTTGCCGGGAATATCGCTGCGGCGGAGGCGGCCAAGCTGAGTTTCACCAAGGATGTCGCGCCGATTCTAAATGCGCGTTGCGCGGCGTGTCACCGGCCGGGGCAGATGGCGCCGATGTCGCTGTTGAGTTATGACGAGGTGCGTCCGTGGGTGAAGGCGATCCGCGAGAACGTGTCGGCGCGCAAGATGCCGCCGTGGCACGCCACGGCGCACGCGGGTTCTTTCATGAACGATCGGAGCCTTTCGGAGGCCGAGCTCAGCACGGTGCTGGCGCGGATCGATCAGGGTGCGCCGCGCGGGAATCCCTCGGACCTGCCTCCGGCGCCGGTGTTTCCCGAGGGCAAATGGAAATTGGGTGAGCCGGATTTTGTGATCACTTTACCGGAAGTGGAGATTCCGGCGGATGGCCCGGATGTTTTCCAGAAGATTCCCGGGACGGTTGCACTGCCGGAAGACCAGTGGGTGAGCGCGGTGGAGATTCTTCCCGGGGCGCCGAAGGTGGTGCACCACGTGATTGTGTTTCAGATTAAGGGATTTGATGTTGATCCGGCGGGCGGTTGGTTGGGCGCGTGGGCGGCGGGTACGGAGCCGATGGTTTTCCCGAAGGGCACGGGCCGTCTGATGCAGAAGGGCGCGAACGTGATCGGGGACATGCACTGGCACCCGTCGGGCGAGGCGATCAAAGACCAGACGCGTATCGGGCTGCATTTCGCGAAGACGGCGGACATCGAGAAGGAGCTCGTGAACCTCTGGGTGCTGAATCAGGGCTTCAAGATTCCCGCGGGCGATCCCAACCACGAAGTCCGCGCCAAACACACTTTCGCGCAGGACTCCTTCATCCTCGGCTTCGCGCCGCACATGCACTACCGGGGCAAGGATTTTACGTACACGGCGCACTATCCCGACGGCCGCGAGGAGCTTTTGCTCAAGGTCGAGAACTACGATTTCAATTGGCAGACGGACTACATATTGAACGAGCGGTTGCCGATGCCGAAGGGGACGACGGTGGAGTGCGTGGCGCACTTCGACAATTCGGCGAACAATCCGGCGAATCCCGACCCGACGCGCGATACGACCTTCGGCGAAGAGACGAAGGACGAGATGATGATCGGGTTCTTGGACTACGTGGTGGCGGAGGGGGTGCGTCCGAAATCGCGCGTGGAGCTTTACAACGACGCGGCGCAGACTTGGCTTGCCGCACATCCGGGTGAAATCTACGGCGTGAAGAGTCCAAAATCCGACGGTTTCGTCCCGTTGTACGTGCCGAAAACCGGCGAAGGCCGCATCATGCTGGGCTTGGGCGGCAGCGCGGCCGAGTTGTCCGTGACGGACATTGTGTGGACGGGCAATGATTTCACCTCGCGCATCCCGACGGAGCAGATCGGCGACATCCGGATGACGGGCACGTTGGATCCGGCGGCCGGGACGATCACGGTGACGCTGTCGCACGAGAAGATTCCGAACCTCGTTCTCAGTGGGGGGCACTGGAAGGGGTCGGTGCAGTCCGCGAGCTAAGGGATGCGGCGGGCTGAAGCCCACCCTACTTG
>VFKU01000860.1 GCA_009885415.1 Rhodothermota bacterium | reverse complement strand
CAGCGCCTCAAAGACGTTAACACCACTGCGATCGGGCTCGCCCAGACCTTCCATCGGCTTGCGATGGAGGTCGCGCTGGCGGCCGAGCGCGGCGACGTGACCGAGGAAGTCGTGCGGCTCAAGAGCCACCTCGACCACGCCGAGGAGATGATCCGCGGCGAAGAACCGGCCGGGCGCAAGCTGAATTTCCTCTCGCAGGAAATGCAGCGCGAGATGAACACGCTCGGCTCGAAAGTCCGCGACACGGAAGTCGTGCGGCAGGTGCTCGAGATGAAGTCCGAGCTCGAACGCATCCGCGAGCAGATCCAAAACATCGAATGAGTCCCGCGCCCGCCGGCCTGATCATTGTCGTCTCCGCGCCTTCGGGCGGCGGCAAGGGGACAATCCTTCAGCGCGTTTCGCAGGGCGACCTCCGCCTGCGCCACACAGTCTCGGTGACGACGCGCGCGCCGCGCACGGGCGAGGTGGACGGCAAGCACTATTACTTCGTGAACCGGCAGACCTTCGACCGCTGGGTGGACGAGGGCCGCTTCGCGGAATGGGCGGAGGTGCACGGCCAGCGCTACGGCACGCTGCGCGCCGAGCTCGATCGCGTCCGCGGCGCGGGTGATGCCGTCCTCGAATTGGACATCCAAGGCATGCGCAGCATTCGCGGCATCCACCCGGACGCGGTGACCATATTCCTGCTGCCCCCGTCGATGGAGACCCTCGAAGAACGCCTGCGAAATCGGGGGGATTTGTCGCCGGAAACGCTGGCGATTCGGCTGCGCAACGCGGAAGCTGAAATCGCCACCAAAAATGAGTATACTCACGCGATTGTAAACGACGATCTGGACGCGGCCGTGGCGGAATTCCAGGCGATCCTCCGCGCGGAACGCGCGAGAGCCGCCCAACCCGGCGCAAACACGTGATACAATTGAGGGCTCATGGAAAAAATGAACATCGAGCGCATGAATCATCTGTCCATCGAGGACTTCAAGCACAACGGCGTAGTCATCGAGAGCCTGTATCGCCTCGTCAATATGACGGCCAAGCGCGCCGGCCAACTCCACAAGCCTGACGCGCGCCCGCTCGTCTCGCCGATCTCCCGCAAACCGGTCATCACCGCGCTGCAAGAGGTCCTCGAAGGCAAGCTGTGGTACCGGACCGGCGCCGAGAATGCCGATGAGTACGAAATCGTCTAACGAAATTATCCTCGGCGTCACCGGCTCCATCGCGGCCTACAAGGCCTGCGAGGTCGCCTCTCTTCTCGCCAAGCAAGGTCACACCGTCATCCCCGTGCTGAGTGCGTCCGCCCAACAACTCGTGGGCGCGGCCACCTTCGAAGGCCTCACCGGCCAGCGCGCGATCACTTCGATGTTCGACTCCGCCACCAACGCGGAGATTGATCACGTCGCGCTGCCGACGCGCGCGAGTCTGATCATCGTCGCTCCGGCGACCGCGAACGTGATCGCGAAGGCCGCGCAAGGCATCGCCGACGATT
>VFKU01000913.1 GCA_009885415.1 Rhodothermota bacterium | reverse complement strand
TCGCGCCGCCATCATCAGGAGCGGCCGGCCATGAAATTTCTCCATCGCCGGACGGACGCCGACGCCGCGATACTCTTCGCCGGGTGAAAGCAAGACGATGGCTTGGATTTGCGGATCGGAGGCGGCGTAATGCAGCGCGAGGTTCGCGCCGATGCTCGCGCCGGCCAGCGCGAGCCGCTCCGGATCCGCGCCGGCCTTCAGGAGTTTCTGTTTCGCGCGGGCGATGTCGTCCAAAATGGCGAGCCACTCTTCAGGCGTGAACGCGCTCGGGTTCGCGCCGCCCTTACGCGAAGTCTTGGTCTCGCCGTGGCCGCGCAGGTCGATGGCGATCGAGAGGTAGCCGCCGGCGCGCGCGAGTTCCGCGAAGGGTTTCCACGCCGCGCGCGTCGAGCCCGCCATGTGCAAAAGGATCAGCCCCGGAGGATGCGCGGCCTGAGGCATGTACAGCGTCGCGCCGACGGTGTATCCGCCGGTGCTCTCGAAGTCCAGATCGCGGGCGCCCGCGTGATCAGCGCGGCATCCCCCGAGCGCGACACCGGCAAGCAGGCAAAAAACAAGCGGGAGAGGCCTGAAAACGGCCTTCTCCCGCGGGTGCGACTTCATGGATTAGCCGATGATGCTTTGCAACTTCATCGCAAGCGTCATGTCGCCCTGGACTTTCAGCTTACCCGTGAGGAAGGCCATCTGCCCGTTCAGCTTGCCGGTCACGAGGTCCATAAAATTCTGCACCTCGAGGGTCAGCGTAATGTTCGGGGCTGCGGCTACGCCGGGGGCGATCGTAAGATTGTCGTCCTTGAGGATGACCTGCCACTTGCCGCCAGTGTCGCCCGTGATGTCCCACTGGTAGACGGCGTTCATGCCTTTGATCTTGTCCTTGTTCACCTTGCCCGGTAGTTCGTTGAAGTATTCGGTCGGGTTTGCTGCCATGAGTTCTTCTCCTCGAATCGGCCCTAATGGCCATTGAAATGTATGCCGGGCTGCAGTTCGGCGCGCACACCCATCGTGCCCAAAGCCCTGCCGCCGCACGGATTATAGGAAAGCCGCGGCGGGTCAGTCCAACTCTGCCGCGACAGACCGCGATTCGACGATCCGGCCATTTCGAAGCTCGAGAATCCGGAAAATTTCGACCTCGAAATCGATCGTCGCGGCCCGCTTGGAGAAAAATTTTTAAACTTCGCGCGAAATAGTTCTTGCCTTTTTATAATTTGTATGCTAAACGATGTGCAGTACAGTTGAATCAGCACACGGATCGGGCCGTCACGGCGCGCAAAATTGCGATGTGATCGCCTCGCGCAAGCGAAGTAGAACGCGAGGAGGGCGGCGTGGAAATCGCCCGCTGTGTGCAGAACGCGCAGGGGTTGGACGCACTTGAAGTAGGGCCTACAGGCCACGACCAGTCACTGCGCGAAGGGCACGCACTCCCAAGTGCGGGCCCGGAACGGATCGGAGACTAGAGTGCCGATCCGAAGGGGAAGAGGGGGCGTTCGCACGCGCGAAACGACGGGATCGCCGTTGATACGTGCCAGGCGCGGCACGGTGTCCGGCGGGGATGGTTTGGATTGTTCCCGGTCGTTCAAGGTTCTCAGTACACTCGGCGTAAGGGGCTCTGCACCAGCACGTCTATTGGGCATCGTGCCCTGTGCTGTCACACGGCCAGTTGTCGTGGCGGAGTTCGCCGAGTGTTGAGGGGGTAATATAGTGGCAACCGAGGAGACTCATCATGGCCGCTAAGAAGAAAGCCGCAAAGAAGAAGACTGCCAAGAAAGTCGCCAAGAAGAAAAAGAAGTAGTTTCTTCGGCAATGCCGCGTCCTAGCCGGGTTTCGGCCCGGCGGACGCGGCAGGTCGAAGCAGCTTCTCGGGCGCAAGCCCGGAAAAAGTCCCGCGTGCGAGAGTACGCGGGATTTTTTCTTGTCCAGCCGCTTGCTAGAGTGGTTTCCAAGAGCGCTTAACAATACCCGGCGTTCGTAGCATGGGCGGCCCGCCCATGCGAGCGGGCGAGAGCCTGTGAAAAGCTGCTTTGAGGCTCTAAGGACCGGGAAGGATTCCAGCATGCCCCCCAACCCCACCCGAATCCGCCGAG
>VFKU01000726.1 GCA_009885415.1 Rhodothermota bacterium | reverse complement strand
AGCCAGCGCTTGGAGGCGGCGATTTCGCAATCCTGTTTGGTGTGGCCGTCCTGCGGGGTGATGAATTGGGGCCGCAAGGCGATGACCTCCGACTGGCCGGGGGCCACGATCACCGGCGTGACCGCACTGTGAAAGCAAGTGATCTCCCCGTTCTTGTGTTCGATGTGGGAACAACACGGACAATGAATCTTCTGCGAGGAATGATACCACGTTCCATCCAGGGCAATGAGCGTCGAGTCGTTGACGCCGCGGAAGGTCTGCAAAATCCCGTGCTCGCGCAAGCGGTCGTAGATCTGGTCATACACCGGATAGAGCATCTGGGGCGGCACCGGATCGAGCATCTGGCGAATCTGATTGTCGCTGGGGATCTCTTCGATTTCAAAGAAGCTCTGGGCGTTGTTCTGTCCCCGGGCCGCTTGCATCGCCTTTTGATGAGCCAGGAACGAGGGCGACTGGGTGAAGAAGATCGAGAAGGCGCTCAAGCCAAAGTCTTCCATCGCATAGGAGAGGTTCTTGCCTTTACGCCGGTCCGGCAGGCCAGCCATGACCTCGCGCAGGCAGCCGATCAAATCGTTGAAGCCAGCACCCTTCATGCGCCGAGTCGTTGGCGAAAATCCGCGCGCAACGGTTTGAGAAAAACTTCCTTGAACGGCCCCTGCGCAGCCATCCCAGGCGCGTTGCGTCCCCGACCGGTGGTGGTGCCCACGGGGATCCAACCCGCCGCCCGGTAACAAGTGCCGGCGAAATGGTCCCGTTGGACAAAGGTCTCCACCAGATGGATCGGATGGCCGTATTTATCCTGCCAATCCCCACTCAGGCGACGGGTGATCAAGCTCAAGATGTGGCTGGCCAGATGCGGCACCCGTACCCAGGGCAGAATGAGGAACCGGGTGTTGTTGGTCAGCAGCCGCAGAGAGTGTTGCTGTGAAAGCTTGCTCCAACCGATGAAGGCGTCACGGGAACGGCACTTCCAGGCGGCTGAGCCGAACAAAAGACAGGCCAACGGACGACCGTGCCGTTCGCTCACCAAATACTTGAGGTTCTCGCCCACACAGTTGCGATGGCTCAGGTAGTGATAGCGATGGAGCAGAAACTGAAACAATCGGGCTTCCGGACTGCCGGGAGTGACTCGATGCATGCTCAAAGGCCGCACGGCCTCCAAGGAGGTGTGAAAAGGGCGATCTTCGTGAGGAACTTCCACCGGGGTGCGGTTGCGCCAGCCGTTGACCGAAGCACGCTGGCGAGCGGGCAGTTGGATCCATCCTCGATCCTGCAATTTGAGCAGCAGCGAACGGCAAGCCATGTCCTTGAGCTCTCCGGCCTCGTTGCGCCAGCCCCACCGTCCACAGAGCTCGCGCGACAACCGGGTCCGATGCCATGTCGGATGCTCAACGAGCAATGTCCGAATCTGGACCAGCTTCCGCGCGCTGAACGGGCGTCCCTGAATGAGGGTATCGATCCGCATCTGCCCTCCAGATACACCCAGGAAAGCTATGAGTCCAGCACAAAATCTGAAAATCTTCCGGCACTCTCACCCGCTTCTCAATCCGCTGTCGCTCTCAAATCTCAAAATGAGAACCGCTGGTTGCAAGGCAAAGAAGCTGTCCGAAATTGATGTGCCCTGGGGCGGGAACACGTCGAGCTTTCGCAGGAAAAGTTTTCGTACTTGATCAGGCGCACGGCGGATGGTCGCGGTTGAAGCAATCACCTTGGGGCGCACCCGCTTTCCGTTCACCGTCCATGAACACATTTCGTCCACCGCAGTTTCGTAGAGCGCGACCATCGAGCCAAGTGGTCCGCTGATGAGATGCAACTCGTCCTGGATGATCAAATCCGGTGGGCGCAAAGGGCCGTGGGGCTGGCGCTGCACCCGCGGGAGGCTCTTCTTCGCTGGATGATTGCCTTTGTCCTCTTCCTCGATTTCCGGCGAGAGGAAACCGTGGCGGAGACAAAGTCCGTTGAGCTGCCCGAACAGATTTTGCGTCTCTCCCTTCCACGGCATTTGCGCGAATTT
>VFKU01000313.1 GCA_009885415.1 Rhodothermota bacterium | reverse complement strand
GCGCTCGTTGCCACCGCTGGTCGGCACGCTCATCACCGCCGATGCGCTGCACTGCCAGCAAGAAAGCGCGCGCGTCATCACCCAGGAGTTGGGCGGCGATTACTTGTTCGGCTTGAAAGGCAATCAAAGTGGCGTCCTTGAACGCGCCGAACGCCTGCTGGCCCAGCAGGCCTTTCCCCCCTGATGCGGCGGTGGCGTAGGAGAAAGGCCACCACCGCCTCGACCGCCGCCGGCTCAAGCGCGTGACGGTCAGCCCGGAGGAGATCGGCCTGTGCGGCTGCTGGCAGGTGATCGCCGTGCGGCGGGAGCGGGTCGAACTGGGGCGCAAAGCCCAACCGCCCAGCGACGCGATCGGCTACTACGCCACCAGCCTGGGCGCCGCCCAACGGAACGACGCCGAACTGATCCAGGCGATTCGCGACCACTGGAGCGCCATCGAAAACGGCGCGCACCATCGCCGCGACGTGAGCTTTGGGGAGGATGCCTGCGGCGTGTCCCAGCGGGGTGCGGCCCAAGTGCTGGCGTGCCTGCGCAATCTGGCACTGGGCGTCTATGAACTGGCGCGCGAGCGGGGACGAACCCACGCGCCGAGCGCCAGCTCACGCTGTCGGCAGATGACCTTCGCCGCGGCGCTGGCCGAGTTCCAGCGATGAAGCCGACACGGCCCCAGGCGGTCTGCGGGTGGATCGTGCGGGGATCCCGAGCAACTCACGCCCGAGGCCCGCCGGGGCTCCAGCCATCCTGTCTGGCCTGGCCAGCAGGAGCCTGCGGCGCCGATGTCCGGCACGCCGCGCCTCCCGCTGCGCTCGCACCGCCGTCCCCACCGGCAGCGCTCCCCTTCAGGTTCCGCAGATGAGCGAACCCTTCATGGAGTTGCGACATCTTAATTTTGCGCGTTGACGTGCTTGGATTGCCCTGCTAAGCAGTGGGTCACATCCAGTGAGGTCGTAGCATTGTTGGACAACACCAACCTGATATGTTCCGGGCCAATATCCTCCACGTGGCACTCGTGGTTCTTGTAGTGACGGTCCGATCCTCTATTGGGGGCGACCGGGCGGAAGCGCCTGATTCTGGGCCGACCCGGGATCTCACCCTTCATGACTTCCTCCAACGGGTGCTTGCGAGCAACGAAAGCATCCAGGTCCGCGCCATCGAACTGAGAATCACCCAGAAAAAGCTGAGCGGCGAACGGGGGATTTTCGAACCCGAATTGCTCCTTCG
>VFKU01000429.1 GCA_009885415.1 Rhodothermota bacterium | reverse complement strand
CGGCATCGGCATCCCGCCCGATGTCGTCGTCGAGTGGCGGCTCCATCCCCCCGCGCCGGGCACGCCCGGCGCCGTCGCCGCCAAACCGCAACTCCAAGAGACCGGTCGGCCCCTCATTCCAGTCGAGCCGCTCGACCCCGCCGCAGCCGCGCAGATCAGTTGGGTCCGCGATATCGTCCCGATCTTCGACGAGGCCTGCAACGAGTGTCACAAAGAGGGAAAAATCGAATCGAAGCTCGACATGACCACCGTGGCGGGCCTCCTGCGCGGCGGCGAGAAATACGGCCCGGCCATCATTCCGGGAAAACCGGACGAAAGCACGACGATCAAGTACGTGCGCGGTGAGCTTTTGCCGCAAATGCCCAAGGACGAGTTCCCGCTTACCAAAGCGCAGATGCATACGTTGCGCCTGTGGATTTCCGCCGGCGCACACGACGATTCGGCCGAGCAGCCCACCCTCGCTCCCCTCCACTGACCCGCGCACTTGCACCGGTGGGGTCGCCTCCCCTATCGTATGCCTTGACTGAATATGACAACAGAGTGCGTGCGGGCGAGATCGGCCACTGGAGAAGCGTCTATATCGCTTCGTCTCCTTCGGCCGCGTGCCTAAGGGATCGCAGGTTCCCTTCCATGAGATTTCCCGCCCGACCGCCGCGACCTCGTGACTGAGAGAGAAATGACTTTCGATGAATTTGAGTTAGACCCGCGGTGCCTCAAGGGCCTGCGGAAGATGGAAATTGAGACCCCCACCCCCGTGCAGGCCGCGGCGATCCCGATCGCGCTCGAAGGCCGAGACCTCGTGGCCGTCGCGCAGACCGGTACCGGCAAGACGCTGGGCTTCGTGCTGCCGAGCCTGACGCGCCTACTGAAAGACGGCAAGCCGCGGCCGAACTCGATGCTCGTTCTCGTGCCGACGCGCGAGTTGTGCCTGCAAGTCCACGAGGTCGTCGAAGAAATCGGCGGGCCGATGGGCATCTCGAGCCTGACCGTCTACGGTGGTGTCAGCCTCAATACCCAGGCCGACGCGCTCGAACACGGCCGCCAGGTGATCGTCGCCACGCCTGGCCGACTGCTCGATCATCTGCGCCGCGGAAACATGCACTTCGACGATCTTGCGATCCTCGTCCTAGACGAAGCCGATCGAATGCTCGACATGGGATTTTTGCCGGACATCATCCGTATCCTCGAGCAGTTGCCCGAGGATCGCCAGACGATGATGTTCTCGGCCACCTTCCCCGATCCGATCGCGCGCCTCACTGGCCGCATGATGCGCGACCCGGAGCGCATCAATATCGGCAGCATTTCGAAGCCGGTCGACGCGGTGCGGCAATTGCTCTACCCCGTCAATCAGCAGGACAAGGCGCGACTGCTCCTTCGTCTGATTGAAGAGGAAGAGCCGGGCCCGACGCTGGTCTTCCTGCGCACGAAGATTGCGACCGAGGCCCTCGCCAACGCGCTCGACAGGAAGGGCCACAAGGTCGCTCAGCTCCACGGCGATCGCTCACAGATTCAGCGCACCAAAGCCTTGGACGGCTTTCGCGCGGGCAAGTACGACATTTTGGTCGCTACCGACGTCGCCGCGCGCGGCTTGGACATCGAAGGCGTGACGCACGTGTTCAATTACGACATCCCGCTCAATCCCGAGGACTACATCCACCGCATCGGCCGCACCGCGCGCGCCGAAAAAGAAGGCGACGCGATCACCTTTGTGACTCCCGGCGAATGGCAGGCCCTGGGCCAGATTGAAAAGGCCCTCGGGAAGCATATCCCCCGCGCCGAATACGAAGGCGCGCCGCGCGTCCTTTCGGTATTCAAGCCCTCCGCCGCCGCCGGCAAGTCTCGCGGCGCGGTCCGCCGCATCGGCCGCCGCAGGATGTAGATCGGCGCGACTACACGTCCCGACGCTCTTGCTATTCGGTGGCATCGGCTTCCAGCCGATGTAGTTTTAACCCGATGCGTCGCTTTTCTAGGCGGGCCGCTCTGCGCAGGCTGCATGGGCTAAAAGCCCATGCCACCGCCAGACTAATGGGTCGGGCCTTTTTGCACCCGCGACTGCGTCGCACGGGTCCGCTCCTCGACGATCCGGTCGGCGATCTTGCGCACCTGGAGTTCGAGCCAGTTCATCGTATGGCTGGCTTCGCGGTAGTCCGCCGCGCCGTACATGTCTACGCGCCCGTTCTTGTGGAGTTGATCGGCCTGTTCTTGCATCCTTGATTGTGTGGGGTCATAGACGGCGAGCGTCATCCCGCCGTTGCGGCGCATGACGGAGAAGGACGGGATGTCGCTCGGGCCGTCGGCGATGTAGATCATGTTTTTCATCGGGACGCGGCGATCGTCTTGCGCGATGGTGTCGTTCACGGAAATCCCGACGTTCATGTTCACGCCTTTGTTGATCTCGAAGATGGCGCGCGTCTTGGTCGTG
>VFKU01000813.1 GCA_009885415.1 Rhodothermota bacterium | reverse complement strand
GGTCCCGTTGATGTAGTAATGGTTCCCGTCTTCGCTCGGGGTCGCCGTCGTGCTCATGCGCGCCGGGTCGGACCCGACCTCGTGCTCGGTCAGCGCGAAAGCCGAAATCTCGCCCGCAGCCATGCGCGGCAACCACTTCTTCTTCTGCTCGGGAGTGCCGAACAATTTCAGCGGCTGCGGCGCGCCGATGCTCTGGTGCGCGGAGAGCCACGTCACCGTGTTCGCGCAGTACGATCCCACAAAGTGCAGCGCGCGACAGTAGTTCGTCTTGCTCAGGCCCAGCCCGCCGTATTCCTTGGCGATGGTCATGCCCCAAGCGCCCACCTCGGCCAGCGCGCGGCGCGCGTGATCCGGGAACACTCCCGTCTGATCGATTTCCTCGGCGTTGATGTGCTTCTCGCACACATCTTTCAAGCGCGCGACGAACTCGTCGCCGATCCGCTTGTCTTCCGCCGATTGCACCGGATACGGATGCACCAAGTCCCAGCGAAATTTCCCGCGGAACATCTCCGCCGTAAAGCTCGGTAACTTCCACTCCGTCTCGCGTGAATCCTCCGCGAGCTGCATCGCTTTGTCTTTGGCTTCGTTACCTGCCTGCTGCGCCATGGTAGCCTCCAGTTCGTATCTTGAGGGACGGTTCCAAGCGGGCCCCAACGCCCATTTTAGACCGACCCGCGCTCATCAATCACGCAAGAAAAAATCGCCGTCGCCCAACTCCGCACGCGGCACTCCCACACCGCCACGCCAAATTAGTTTACATATAAACTAATTCGCCCCGCAACAAAACCTCAAACTTCCGGGACAATAATTAGTTTATATATGAATCAATTCCCTGTCAACCCCCATCCATTTTGGAGCCCGACTCGCCCAAAATATTCAACGCCAAACGCTTCCTATTCCTCCCATTCTTCCTATGCTTCCCATCGTCTCCTTCTCTCCAACCCATGCCAAATTACGCGAAATTCGCCCAAACGTCAACCAATTCCTCCTTGTCCCGCAACTCCCCTTTCATCCCATCCTCTCCCATTCCTCGCCGCTCAACTCTCGGCAATCTCTGCCTACCTTGTTCCGCACCCGCATTTCCAGCCGTCCAGTGCAACAAGTCGTCACATGTATATAAGGAGGATCCGCCAACGACGACGACACTCGATACAGACTCTCCCCCGGTTTCCACCGCGACTCAGGATCTCCCTCGCCTGCCCCAGTAGAGATTTGGACGCCGGCTTGGCTACCCTTGCGGGCCTGCGAAAAAGAAGAATCATTGGGCGACGCATTTCGCGTGACACGAATACACCATTGGAGAGGGACATCGAGATGAAGAAAATGTTGAGGCGCGCTTTACCCTGTATCGCGATCGCGTCGGGCTTCGCGCCACTGGCGAATGCGCAAGCGATCGCGGAAGTGGACTCGGGTACGACGGCGTGGATGCTCGTCTCCACTGCACTCGTGCTCCTGATGATTCCGGGACTCGCCATGTTCTATGGCGGACTCGTCCGCACGAAGAACGTGCTCGGCACCATGATGCACTCCTTCGCGCCGCTCGCGATCATCGGCGTGCTCTGGACGATCGTGGGCTACTCACTCACCTTCGGCAAGAACGCCCTCGGCGGGGTCATCGGCTGGAACAATGACTTTGTATTTCTCATGGGCATCGATACGCAGGTGACTGGCGGCGTGCCCGAGTATGTGCTCGCGATGTTCCAAGGCAAGTTCGCGATCATCACGCCGGCGCTCATCAGTGGCGCGCTGGCCGAGCGCGTCTACTTCCGCGGGTACTGCCTCTTCATCACGCTGTGGTTTCTGTTCGTCTATTGCCCGCTGTGTCACTGGGTGTGGGGCCCGGGCGGCTGGCTCCTCGAACGCGGCGCAATCGATCTCGCGGGCGGCATGGTCATCCACGTCTCCGCCGGCATCAGCGCGCTGGTCGCGGCCTTCTTCCTCGGCCCGCGCAAGGGCTATCCCAACACCGCCATGCACCCGAACAACCTCGTCATGACCATGATGGGCGCAGGGCTCCTCTGGGTCGGCTGGTTCGGCTTCAACGCCGGCAGCGCGTTGGGCGCGAATGACAGCGCTGCACTGGCCTTCGT
>VFKU01000238.1 GCA_009885415.1 Rhodothermota bacterium | reverse complement strand
TCCGGGGGCATGATAGGCTACGAGCGGTCCGCCGAGGACGGGGCCTTCGCCTAGCATCGCATCGACCGGGCGGGACTGAAAGGTGTCCTTCGACCACTTGTTCATCTGCACCAGCGCCTCGACGCGTTCTTTGGGCAGGCCGGCGCGGCGCAGGAAGTTGTGGACGTTGGCGGCGGAGTAGAGCAGGCGCTCGCGGAAGTGCTGGATCACGCTCGCGTCGAGCTCGTGGATGCACAGCTCCGCGCCGGTTTCCTGCATGACGAAGTTGACGCCGCCGAAGTGGTCGATGTGGCCGTGGGTGACGATGACGCGGTTGATGTCGCGCATCGAGAGTTTCTGGCCGAACTGTTCGTTCACCTTTTGGATGCAGGCGACGAGGTCTTTGTTCGACTGCTCCCAGCCGGAGCCGGTATCGAGCAGCGTGATCGGGTCCGTCATCACCAGGTAGCAGTTGTTGACGTGGTTCGGAAAGGCCTCGACCGGCAGCTTGTACACGGTCGTCCCGCCCGCACTCACATATTTTCGTACCGTCTTGTCGTTTCGCATTCGCCGGTCGGCCCCGATTTCGCGGTGGCCGCCTCATGGTTGGGGTTGAGTTTGAGGGGAAGAATACACGATTGGGCGATGGGCGCGGCGGCTTCGAGGATAATGGGAAGTATGGGAATGAGGGGAAGAATAGGAGCCTTGGGGGTTTTGGTGCGTTCGCGTGCTTCGGGATAGACTTGCGGGGATTCGGCGGAGTGTTGGACGGAATGCCCAGGAATGTGATCCTTTATACGGCGCCGATGTGCAGCGACTGCGACAAATTGAAGCACTTCATGGACGCGAACGGCATTGCTTACGAGTTGCGCGACATCAAAAAGGACCCCGCCCACGCGCAGGAACTCGCCGAGCAAACCGGCAAACAGGGCGTGCCGTATCTTGTGGTGGATGGAAAGTGGGTCCGCGGGTATGAACCGCGCGTGCCGTTCTCCGAAGACTTCGCGCGGCAAATCCTCGGGCTGTGATTACGATTCTCGCCGCAAAAAATCCCGACTCTCGATCCGCTCCTGACGCCTACGCCGCTGCTTGAGCAACCTGCGTGCGCCCCGATCGAGT
Source organism: Rhodothermota bacterium (assembly GCA_009885415.1). Classification (GTDB taxonomy): domain Bacteria; phylum Hydrogenedentota; class Hydrogenedentia; order Hydrogenedentales; genus VFKU01. The sequence goes on along the minus strand of VFKU01000238.1, from coordinate 490 downwards.
TTCGTCTCGCTCACGAAGAACGTGTCCACGAAGTGGAACGCCAGCCCAATCCCCCAGCCCATCATCGGCCAGATCACCCAGAGATAGCCGCGCGAGGTCGTGAGATTCACGAACAAAAGAAATCCATTGATGATGCAATACGAGGTCAGGTGCCGGAAAAACTCGCCGCGGTGCCGCTGGAGCCACTCGACCTTGGACGCCTCGAACACACCCTCGGTCTCCATATTCTCGATCGCCGCCTCGAGCTTCCCGCCGGAGATCCCCGACGAGCGCGCGATCTCCACCAACTCGTCGTGGCTGATCGTGTCTTTCACGCCGCCGCGCGAAAGCGCATGCCGGACAATCTGCGTGACCTCTTCTTCAGAATAGCGGCGGTTCGCGTGTTCCATGCCTACGTCTCCTTGGGCCTGCCCGTCCAGCATACTCCAGCCCGGACGCCGTGTACATACACCGAAAGCGACCCTCTATTCGCTCCCATCCATACGACCCG
>VFKU01000704.1 GCA_009885415.1 Rhodothermota bacterium | reverse complement strand
CGAGAGTTGCCGATCCAAATTCAGCAGACACCTCGCGCACAACCGCTGCCGTGCGCTGATTGCCGGCGCGCCGCACTGCCCGCAGGCGCGATCAGCCGCTTCCGCCCCAGCAATCAATCCTTCATCCAGCATGCGCAACACGCAAGCGACCGTCACCTGCGCGCGCGCCGCGAGCATTTCAATGGAAACATCGGGCGTTTGCGACAACTCCTCGCGCATCCGGCCGTAATCCGCCTCTTCCGACGGGAGACAGGTTTCGCAGACATTCCATTGGAAGCGCACGTAGAGTCGCCTGCAACGTGCACAGTGCGCCAACGCCGGCTCCTTTTGAATTGCCTTGTGCATTCACCGTTCTCCCCTAACGGCGTAATTTTAACATATCCTCAATAAACCATTATAAATAGGCCGTTTCTTGAATCGGGCGGGTCTTCGCCGCTCCGGGCAGCGATTCGTTCACCACCTCCGTAATCCGGTTGCGCGCATCCACATGCACCGACCGCGGACGGTGCCGGTCCGCCTCTTCCGGCGTCATCTGCGCGTAACTCACGATGATCACCAGATCGCCTACCGCCGCCAACCGCGCACACGCCCCATTCAGGCAAATGACCCCACTCCCCCGCTCGCCCTCGATCACGTAAGTCGTGAAACGGTTTCCGTTGTTGATGTTCAACACGTCCACCTGCTCATACGCCCGCAGACCCGCCGCCTCGATCAGCTCTCGATCGATAGTCACGCTGCCGACATAATTCAACTCGGCCTGCGTTACCGTCGCCCGGTGAATCTTGCTCTTGAACATCGAAATCAACATCACTCACCTCCAATACAGGCCCAACCCGCAGATCCCGTTTGTACTGCCCTTCTCCGTTCCCTCTGTTGCCTTCTGTAATCAGCCCTTGAATTTAATGTTGTCAATCAACCGCGTGTTCCCAACGAACGCCGCCATGGTCAGCATCACGGGTCCATCGACTCGATCCACCGGCTGCAAGTTCGCCGCATCCACCAGCTCCACGTAATCCACCTTCATGTCCGTCATCATCGCCCGCGCTTCCTCGACGATCCGGGCCGCGTCGCGCTCGCCCGCCTCCATCAGCGCCTGTCCATGAAACAACGCGCGCGACAGACTCAATCCCCGCTCGCGTTCCTCCCGCGAGAGATACGCGTTCCGCGAACTCATCGCCAGCCCGTCCGCTTCGCGCACCGTAGGGATCGTGACAATCTCCACGCCCAGATCGAGGTCCTTCGTCATTCGCTGGATAATGACCGCCTGCTGGCCGTCCTTCAGCCCGAAATACGCCCGGTCCGGCTGCACCGCGTTGAACAGCTTCGTCACCACCGTCGCCACACCCCGAAAAAAGTGCGGACGCGTCTTCCCGCACAGGCCGTCCTGCAATCCCTTCACCTCGATATACGTCGCGTAGCCCTCGGGATACATCGTCGCTGCGTCGGGCGCGTAGATCGCATGAGCGCCGGCCTCCTCGATCAGCCGGCAGTCACCCTCGAACGCGCGCGGGTACTTGTCGAAATCCTCGTGCGGCGCGAACTGCGCCGGGTTCACAAATATGCTCACCACCGTGAAATCGTCGCGCGCGGCCGAGGCCTCAACCAGCGCCCGGTGCCCCGCGTGCAACGCGCCCATCGTCGGCACGAGCCCAACGCTCTTGCCCCGCGCCCGCTGCTCGAAACTCCAGCGGCGCATCTCGCCCGGTGTGCGAAAAATTTTCATTGGAAGGTCTGCTCCTTCCCCGGGAAGGTTCCCGCTTTGACCTCGCCCACGTAGTCCTTAAAGGCCCCGGCCATCGCGCCCTTCACATCCGCGAAAGTCTTCGTAAACTTAGTGAAGCCCCACCCGAGGATGTCGTACATCACCAGCACTTGCCCGTCGCAGGCCGCGCCCGCGCCGATGCCGATGATCGGACACGACACCGCCGCGGTCACCTCCGCCGCCAGGTCTTCCGGCACGCACTCGAGCACAATCCCGAAACACCCAATCCGGTCGAGGCCCTTCGCGGCTTGCAGGATTTTCTTTCGACTCGCCGCGTCGCGCCCCTGCACCTTGTAGCCGCCCATCGCATGAATCGACTGCGGCGTCAGGCCGAGGTGCCCCATCACGGGAATGCTCGCGTTCAGAATCGCGCGGATCGTCTCGCCGAAAATTTCCGGCGGGCCCTCCAGCTTCACCGCCTGCGCCCCGCCTTCGGCCACCAGCCGCCCGGCATTGCGCACGGCTTCCTGCGGCGACACCTGGTACGAGAGGAACGGCATGTCCGCGATCACCAGCGCGCGCGATGCCGCGGCCGACACGCACCGCGTGTGATGCACCATCTCGTCCATCGTCACGCCGAGGGTGTTCGCCCGGCCCATGACGGTCGTCCCGGCGGAGTCGCCAACAAGGATCGCGTCCACGCCGGACGCATCGAGGAGTTGTGCGGAAGGAAAATCGTACGCGGTGAGAACGGCAAGCTTCTCGCCCCGCGCCTTCGCGTCCCTAAAAATAGGGACAGTGATCCGACTCGTCATACTGCCTCCTGAACCGGTACAAAGCGTCCCGGTCCCTGATGGGCTCCAAGCGGAGCGGCTCAGGAGTTACTTACAACAACCACAATTACTTGTCCGCAGAGGAACGCAGATAACCCGGACACGCCCTGGATTTCCGCGCACCACCACGCCCATTCAAAACGCCATAGTTTAACACCAAAAGGCACATAAAAGGATTATGCTTCACCTAGACCTGCTTCGTTCCCTTTGTTTCCTTCTGTATTCGCCCTTGACCTTCTCTGTGCCTCTGTGTTGAAAGCCCTTGACCTTTATCTGCGCTAATCTGCGTCAT
>VFKU01000788.1 GCA_009885415.1 Rhodothermota bacterium | reverse complement strand
TCGAAGGCGAAGGAGGCGAGGTTCGGCAGGCCGTACTCAAGGGCCGCGCGGGCGCGCCACAAATAAGTCCGGCCTTCATTGGGCGCGTGCCTATCGACCCAGTCCATGTGATCGAACACGCGCGGATACTCTCGAGTTGCCGCCGCATCGTATTGACGCGGATCCGAAGTGTTCTCGGGGAACACGAAAAATAAATTGACCGTAAGGAGCACCATCAACACCGCAGAGCCAATGATCGGCCAGCGCGTCGCGCGGACACTTGATCGTTCCGGCAGGGCGCTCGCGCAGGCCAGGCCGAGGAGGAAGCCTTGATAGGCGCGGGACTGGAACGGCGCGCACGCGGCGACAAGGACCGTGGCCGCGGCGCAGATCCACCACAGGCGGCCGAGCGGGGCGCGCGTGGCCCGGCGATGTATCTCGACCTTTACGATTACTCGCGCGAACAGCCACAGCGCAAGCGCCGCGGCCGCCCACTGCACCGGTCGTAGCGGCGGGTAGTGCACGATGGGGAACGACGCGGTGTCGCGCCACCATTGTATGCTCTGCCCGACGAGCAGAGTCGCGACAAGCACGAGTACGCCCGTCGCCAGCGCGCGCTGGGCCGGGCGGTAGGCGCGATCGGAAACGACGTATAGCCCGCAGGCCGCAGCGAGGAAGAGAATGTGGACGCCTCCCGCGAGGTCGAAGGAAAACATGAGCGCGGCGCCGCTGCGGAGGGAGTAGGCGGTGGGCAGGAGACCGAGCCACGGGGTCAACAGCGAAATGAGTGTGACGGCACCTGCGGACACCATCCCCGCAAAAATGTAACGCCGAATCGATTCGCGCGAAGGACCTGCCTGGATGACGAGTCCGAAAAGTAACACCGCCTCCAGCGCGTTTCGATCCGCTGGAGTAGGCCGCGGCCAAGCCGAAACGACGGTAATTCCGGCGATGATCGCGGCGGGGACCCAGACCTCGAAGGGGACCTGGAGCTTTCGGGCGGCGAGCGCGTCGGGAACAAGCAGCGCCGCGAGCAAGAACGCCACAAGCCAAAAAAAATCCAGACCGAGCACGGGCGTCTGAACGAAGACCTCAAGCGGCCAGGCGAGGGCCGCGGTCCAGAGGAGATAGTCGGTGGCGCGTTGGCGGGCGGGGAGCATCAGCCGGCCGATTCGCGCACGTCGACGACGGAGGATGGCGCGACCGGGTGCGGACCCGGCTTGGGGGCCCACACGTACTGGACGAGCGCAATGAGCGCGGCGGCGAAAACGAAAAGCAACGCGGCCCATACGCGTTCGCGTTTGAGGCGATCGAGAAGCTCGTGCTTGGCCGTCATTTTGATCCCGCCAGCGGCGCCGCTTCGCTTGCCCACACGGCCGGCATCCACCCGCGCACGGAATTGATCAGGCGCAGCTCAGTGGCAAGATCGAGGTCGCCTATTGTAAGTATGCGTTCGCGGAGGCGGCCCTCCGCCAGTAATTGCGCGCGGAATACGCCGCCGAGCAGGCCCGAGGAAATGGGCGGGGTAAACCAGTCGTCGCCCAGGCGCAGCGCGAGATTGGCGAACGTCGACTCGGTGAGTTCGTGTCGTTCGTTCCAGAGAATTACGTCGTCCGCGTCTGGACAGAGGGCTCGATGGCGATCGTAGACCGCGCGGTACGTCGTCTTGTGGTACAGAAATACGTCGCGCGAGTCTACCGCTTCGGGCGAAAGAACGACGCGCAGAGACCGCGCGTCGGGTAGCGCGGTGGCCTCGACTTCCACCTGGCCGAAGCGGGAAATGCGAAGCCGCACCTTGGCCGGCGCACTCAATGTTCGAGCGAGCTCGTCGAGATTTCCCCGGACGGCCGCCTCGTCGAACGGTAATGCGAAGTACTCCGCGCTGGCCCGGAGACGATCGAGATGGCCTTCGAGCCGCGTGTAGCCGTCTTCCCAGCGAAGAGTCTCCAAGAGATAGAAGTCGGGACGCCGATGCGTGAGCACGGCCGCCTTGAGCCGGCATTCGTCGAGTTCCGCCTGTGGGGCGGAGTCCCACGTGATGCCGCTGCCGACGGGATAGGTCGCCAGGACCGTTTCGCGATCGATGGTGATCGTGCGTATGCCGACGCTGAATTCGGCGCGGCGGCCGGGGCCGACCCACCCGATCGCGCCGCAGTAAGCGCCGCGCGGCCCGGCTTCGAGTTCGCGGATGATCTGCATGGTGCGCACTTTGGGGGCGCCGGTGACCGAGGCCGAGGGGAAAAGCGCGCGAAAAATCTCGGGGAGGCCCGCGCGGGTGCGCGCCTCGACGGTGGAGGTCATCTGCCAGACGGTCGGGTGGCGCTCGGTGTCGAAGAGCGACGAGACCCGGACGCTGCCGATCTCGGCGATGCGTCCGAGATCGTTGCGCACCATGTCGACGACCATGACGTTTTCGGCGCGCTCCTTGGCGGACTCGCGCAACGTCCGCGCGCGTGCGCGATCGTCCTCGCTCGAAAGGCCGCGCGGCGCTGTGCCCTTCATCGGGCGGCACACGATGGCGTCGCCCTCGAGGCGGAAGAACAACTCCGGAGACGCGGAGAGCACGGCGAAGCGGCCGGTATCGAGATAGGCGCCGAAGCGGGTGGGTTGGGCTGCGGCGAGCGCAGTAAAAAGCGGCCACGGCTCGCCGGCGAAGGACGCGTGCAGGGGATAAGCAAAGTTCACTTGATAGGTGTCGCCCGCGGCGATTAGCGCGCGAACGCGATCGACGGCCGCGCGATAATCTTCCGGCAAACAGGCGGATCGCCACGCGGGCGAGGATGGGTGCGACGCTACTAGAGGCAGTTCTTCCTCGCGGGGAGCGCCTTCGTAAACGGCAAACCAAAGGAGCGGGAAGGCCTGGGGGCCGTGGACCGCGAGCGCCGGATCGAAGGCGGGCGCGGCCTCGTAGGCGACGAAGCCCGCGGCCGTGTTGCCGTTTTCAGCCTCGCGCTCCACTTCCACGAGCGCGGGAATGACTTCGTCCAGCCGATACGCGGCGATGATCCGAAGCGGGGCGTCGAAGGAGCGCATTCCGCCGCGATCAACAAAGCGCGCGCTTCCCGCGTGCGGGGTGTCGCTCGATATGGGCATGGGTTTTTGCATGGCGCGAGGAAATGATTGGGCGGCTATTCTAGCGGATTCGCCGCGCTACACCTTCGCGCGCAAAAACACGCGTGCGGCGTTTGCGGCGGTGGCGGCGCTCAACTCCTCGACGCTGATGCCCTTCACCTCGGCGAGGCAGGCAGCGGTGTGGCGGACGAAAGCGGGTTCGCAGCGCTGGCCGCGGAGGGCCTGCGGCGCGAGGTAGGGCGCGTCGGTCTCGACGAGGAGCCGGTCGAGCGGGACGAGGCGGGCGGCGTCGCGGAGATTGCCGGCCTTGGGGTAGGTCAGATTTCCCGCGAAGGAGATGTGAAAATCCCACGCGGCGGAGCGCTCGACGAGCTCGGGGCCGGAGGAAAAACAGTGCAGCACTCCGCCCGGGAGGCGGCTTGCGTGCTCGTCGAGAATCGCGCAAAGGTCTGCGTCCGCGTCGCGATTGTGGATAACGATCGGCAGTTGCAACTCCGCGGCGAGGTCGATCTGGCGTATGAAGGCTTCGCGCTGGACTGTCGGGGGCGTATCGCAGTGCTTGAAATAGTCCAGGCCGATCTCACCGATGGCCACCACGCCCGGGCGTGCGGCGAGTTCACGGAGACGTTGGATGCCGCCCGCGCCGGCGGTTGCCGCGTAGTACGGATGGATGCCGACGGTGGCGTGGATGCGCGGCCGGACCAGGGCGAGCGCTTGTTCGCTGGTGGGTAAATCGTCGCCGATGACGACGAGCCAATCGAGAATATCGAGCGCGCGTGCGATGACCGTTTCCCGATCGGCGTCAAACTTCGCGTCGTAGAGGTGGCAATGCGAATCGACGAGGGGCATCGCCGGCGGATCAGGGCGCGCTTGGCGCGGGACCACCGGAGCCGCCGCCGGGTCCGCGACCTCCCCCACTTCCGCCGCCTCGACGGCCGCGACGGCGCCTGCGCTTGCCGCCGGAACGATCGCCGACGGGACGTTGTTGGCCCTGTCCGGAGACGGCGGTGTTTTCGTCGCCGTCCTCCCCGCCTTCTTCGCCGTTCGACTCCGGCGCGGCGAATTCGCCGGGGCGCGCGCGATCCTCGATGGCGACGGCCTCGGGTTCTTCCGCCAGGACGTCGGCGAGCGTAGAACTCTTGAGCGCTTCGACGGCCACGGCCTGGTGATCTTCCATGTCGTCGCGGAGCGCAGCCAGATCGCCGCTCGGCGCGGCGCCGGCCGGCCGGCGTTGGCGCTGATACATGTCATTTTCGTAGGAGAGGCAGCAGAGCAGTCGCCCGCATTGGCCGCTGATCTTGGAGGGATTGAGCGAGAGGTTTTGGTTCTTCGCCATCTTCATGGAGATGGGCATGAACTCGCGCATCCAGGTGGTGCAGCAGAGTTCGCGGCCGCAGGAGCCGATGCCGCCGACGATCTTGGCCTCGTCGCGCACCTGGATATGGCGCAGTTCGATGCGCGCCTTGAACTCGCGGGCGAGATCGCGCACGAGATCGCGGAAGTCGACGCGGTCGTCGGCGGTGAAATAGAAGATGACCTTTTTGCGGTCGAAGGAATACTCGCACTCGACGAGTTTCATCGCGAGTTTGCGTTCGCGGATTTTTCGTTTGCAGAGGTCCTTCGCGCGCTCTTCGTCGGACTTGATTTGGCGGTGGGTGAGGTTGTCGTGGTCCGAGGCGCGGCGCACGACGCTCATTTTGTGACGCTCTTCGTCCTCGGGCGTGGCCTCCTCGCCGGGCGTCACGCAGACGCCGTACTCGAGGCCGCGATCCGTGCGCACGACACACGAATCGTTGCGCCCGAGGGTCATATCGCGGGCGACGAAGGTAAACACGCGGGGCGGCTTTCGCAGCCGCACGCGGACAGTTTGGCTCATGGTGGCGAACTCCCCGTTACGTCATCCCGCGAGCGCGAAGAAGAGATCGCGAAAGACGCGATCTTCGGTGATAAACCGCTCCAAATACAGCCGGGCTTTCTCAACCGCTTCCAGTTTTTCGGCCAGGCCGGTCCCGCCCGCGGCGCGCACGCGATCGATTCGATCGCGATTGAGCACGAGCGAGGCGTCTCCGGTCGCGCCGAACACCATCACGTCGCGGTACCACGTTTCAATGAGATACAGCAGGTCGAGTATATCACGCCGGGCCTGGGCATCGACAGCGGCGGCCTGCTCCTCTTTGAGGCTCTCGCGGGCCTCGCGCGAGAGATCGCCGTCGGGGTCGGCCGGCGCGGCCTTGAGCTGCGACTCGATCGCCGCACGCTGCGCGGCGACGTACGCCGCGAACTCCTCGGCCAACGCGATCGGTTCTTCACCGGCGGCAATTCGCTCCACGAGATCGAGTACAATCTCGCGCTTGTCGGTGTCGACGAGATCGAAGGCGCGCGTCATCTGGCCCTGCGCAACCGCCGCGACCGCCTCGGCCTGCTCGCGCGGCGTATTGCGTTCGCGGACGATCACGTCGGCGACGGTGACCGGGCGGAGCCGTCCGAAGCGGACCCGCTGGCAGCGCGAGCGGATGGTGGGCAAGAGAAAATGCGGGTGCTCGGTGATGAGGATGAAGACCGAGCGGCCCAGCGGTTCTTCGAGCGTCTTGAGTAGATGATTTTGCGCGGGCCCGCGCATGCGCTCCGCCTCGCGCAAGATGAACACGCGCCACTTGGCCTCGGTTGGCCGGAGTGAGGCCATCTCGATGATGGACTCAATCGCATCGACGTCGATGATGCGGGACTTCTTGACCGGCCCGAGCACGCGCAGGTCGGGATGGTTGCCGTGGTCGACCTTGCGCGCGGCGATGGCGAAGGGGCTCTTCTCGTCTTCGTGCCCGGGACAGAGGAGGTCCTTGGCGAAGGCGCGTGCGGCGAGTTCCTTGCCCACGCCCGACGGACCCCAAAAAAGCAGCGCGTTCGGCACGCGATGGGCCTCGATCAAGCGGCGGAGAAATCGCACCGGCACGTCCTGATCGCGGAGATCGCCAAGATTCATGCCGATCATCCTGCGCCGGGCCGGCGGCGGAATTCAATCGCCTCGGCGGCCAGCCGCGCGATCTCGGCGGCCAACTCTTCGCGGGGCCGCAATCCGTCGAGAAGCCGCACGCGGACGGACTCCGCGGCGGCGATAGTCTGAAAACCCTGACGAACGCGTGCGTGAAACTCGACGGGCTCGCGCTCGATTCGGTCGCCCGCAGTTCCTGCCTTCGCGCGGTGCAGGCCGGTGTCGACGGGTACATCCAGCAGCAGCGTGAGATCGGGGACGAGACCGCCGGTGGCGAGGCG
>VFKU01000752.1 GCA_009885415.1 Rhodothermota bacterium | reverse complement strand
TCCCCATGCGGGACGACGTGCAGCTCGCGACGAGCGTGTTTCTCCCGGCCGGGGACGGTCCTTGGCCCGCAATCGTCACGCGCACGCCCTACAACAAGGAGCCCTACGCCCGGCGTGTGGCGCGTTACACCGACGCGGGCTACGCCTTCGTGACCCAGGACTTCCGCGGGCAGTTCAAGTCCGAGGGGGTCTACGAGCCCTACCAGACCGACATGGACGACGGTTTCGATACGATCGAGTGGGTGGCCGCGCAGCCCTGGTGCAACGGCAAGGTGGGCATGTCCGGCCGCTCTGCCATGGGCATCGCGACCAACCTCGCGGCCGCGGCCGACCCGCCGCACTTGGTTTGCGGCTACATCGTCACCGCGCCCGAGAGCCTCTTCGACGAGTCGTATTTCATGGGCGGGGTGTTCCGCGAGCATTTCCGCGGCAATTTCATGCGGCTGACGGGGGCCGAGGCGCAGATCCCGATTATGAAGGCGCGCGCGGTGCTGGACGAGCAATGGAAACGCACCGATTTCATCCATCATCGCGCGAAGGTGGACATCCCGCTCTATAACGTCGGCGGCTGGTACGACATGTTCGCCAAGGGCGCCATCAATAACTTTGTCTATTTGCAGTATTTTGGACGCGAAGGGGCGCGGGGCAAGCAGAAACTGCTGATGGAGACTTGGGGCCATTCGCCGCTCGACGGCGAGCTCGAATACCCCGGCGAGGCCGGGCTCGATGCGGGCTTCGCGGACGAGATGCGCTGGTTCGAGTACTGGCTCAAGGGCGTCGACAACGGCATCATGCGCGAGCCGGCGATGACCTACTACCACATGGCCTCCGCGCGCAAGGGCGCCGCTTCGGACAAGAACCGGGTCGTCCGCACCAACACCTGGCCGCCCGCCTCGCGCGACACGCGGTTTTATCTTCACGCCGACGGCACGCTGGACGCTGCGCGGCCGCAGGATCCGGGCGCGCGCCTGAGTTACCGCTTCGACCCGGCGGACCCCGTGCCGACGCTGGGCGGCGCCAACTACAACAACCTGCCCGACAAGTCGCCGATTTCGGTGGGTCCGGTGGACCAGCGGCCGATCAAGGATCGGCAAGACTATCTGCGCTTCCAGACCGCGCCGCTCGACGCCGACGTGACCGTGCAGGGCCGGATAGATTTCGAGTTGTGGGCCTCGACCGACGCACCCGACACGGACTTCATCGTCAAGCTCGTGGACGTCTACCCCGACGGCTACGAGGCGCTGCTGCTCGATTCGCCGATCCGCGCGCGCTATCGCAACGGCCGCCGGCCTGAGGACGTCGAGTTGATGAAGCCGGGCCGCCCGGCGCTGATGGTCGTCGACCTGTGGAGTATTTCGCAGACCTTTGAAAAGGGCCACCGCATCGCCGTGCACGTGACCTCAAGCAACTACCCGCGCTTCGAGTTGAATCCCAACACCGGCGAAGCGCCCGGCCAATCCACCATGCCGCCCCGTGTCGCCACGAACACGATCCTTCTCGACTACGACCACCCCTCAGCGCTGCTGCTGCCGATGGCGGAGTTTCCGAAGGACTGACGCGAAGCTCGCGCGGACTCATTCATTTCCCGTCGAGGGTGAGGCTTTCGTTTGACCGGCGCGGTGCGCGCACGTAGTCTGGCGAAATGACGACGAACTCGGTCCCCGCTTCCCGGCATACCGCCGCGATCGCATTGCTGCTGATCTTCACCGCCGCGATCTTCGGGCAGAGTGTGACGCACCAGTTCATCGCCTTGGACGACCCGGTGTACGTCTCGCGCAACCCGCACATGCTCGACCATCTAAGCTGGCAAGGCTTGCAATGGGCCGTCACCGACGTCGTCGTCAGTAACTGGCACCCGGTCACGATGCTCTCTCACGCCTTCATCGCGGCGGCCTTCGGCCTGGACGCGGGGCCTCAGCACGCGGGGAACGTCATCTTGCATGGGCTGAACGCCTGCCTGCTCTATCTCGTGCTGTGGAGGTTTACTGGCGCGTGGTGGCCCTCGCTCCTCGCCGCGTTGTTGTTCACGGTGCATCCGCTGCGCGTCGAATCGGTCGCGTGGATTTCCGATCGCAAAGGTTTGCTGAGCGCGTGCTTCGCGCTGCTTACGCTGCTCGCCTACGAGCGCTACATCCGCGACAAGCGCGCCCTCGCGTATATGGGAGTCTTGGCCGCTTTCACGCTGGCCTTACTCAGCAAACCCGACGTGGTTGCGCTGCCCATCGCGATGCTCCTGCTCGACTACTGGCCGCTGCGGCGCTTCGAGGAGGGCCCCGGGCCGCACCTGCGCCGCGCCGCGGACCTGCTGATGGAGAAGCTCCCGCTGCTCGCGCTGTCTGCGGGATCGTCGGTAATCACTTACGCGATCCAGCGAGGCACGGGGGCCGTGCAGGACGCCGAGCGGTATTCCGCCGGTGTGCGAATCGCCAACGCCGTGGTGTCGTATGTGATGTACGTGGCGAATACTTTCGTTCCATACCACCTCGCGCTCCAATATCCGCATCCGGGAGAAGGAATCTTCGGGCCGACGCTGTATGTCGCCGCGCCGACCTTCATCGTGCTCACGATCGCCGCGGCGCTGTCGTGGAAACGCCGGCCGTGGTTTTTCGTCGGCTGGTTTTGGTTCTGCGGGATGCTCGTCCCGGCGATCGGGGTGGTGCAAGTCGCGCACCAGGCGCGCGCCGATCGTTACACCTATTTGCCGCAGATTGGACTGCTCATCGCGATCGCGTGGGGCCTGGACGAGTTACGCCGGCGAATCCCCGCGGCCGCGCGGCCGCTCACGGTGACCGTTGCGCTCTGGGTGCTCGCGCTCGCGGGTGCCGCCTTCATCCAGACCAGCCTGTGGAAGAACGATTACACGCTCTTCAAATACACCGTCGAGCGCGCGCCGGGAAGCGCGCAGGCCCGTTACTTCCTCGGTTCCGAGTACGTAAAGCGCGGGGACCTGAAGAGCGCGGAAGAACAATTCCGCGCGGCGATCGAATGCAAACTGCTGATGCCCGAGGCCTTCAACAACCTCGGCGTGATCGAACTGCGCCGTGGCGACTTTGCGCAAGCCGCCGAGCATTTCGGACGCGCGGTGCAGCTCGAGGATTCGAAACCGGAGTGGCTGGTGAATCTCGGCGTCGCGCTATTTAACTTGGGCCGCCGCGCCGAGGCCGAAGCCCTGGCGGCGCGTGCGCT
>VFKU01000503.1 GCA_009885415.1 Rhodothermota bacterium | reverse complement strand
TGCCGGGGAGCGGCTCGCTGTGCGGGCGGAAGCCGCCGATCCAGTAATACGCGTTTCCGCGCGGGTCTTTGCGCGCGATAATCTCGTCGTCGAACTTTCGGAGACCCTGCTGCGTAATGCTGATACCGAGCAATTTGTCGAAGGGGACGTCGGGCACGTTGACGTTAAGCACCGTGTCCGGCGGGAGGCCGTGCTGGAGAACGTGCTTTGCGATTAGCGCGGCGCAGCGTCCGGCGGTGCGGTAGTCGGTCGGCTCATAGCCGCCGTGCGAAATCGCGATCGAGGGAATACCGAGGAGCATGCCTTCGTAGGCGCCGGCGACGGTGCCGGAATAGGTTACGTCGTCGCCGAGGTTGGGCCCGGTGTTGATCCCCGAGACGACCAGCACGGGCCGACGCGGGAGCAGTTCGCGCACCGCAAGCAGGACGCAGTCGGCCGGCGTGCCGTCGACCATGTGCCAGCGCTCGCGGATTTGCTTGACGCGCAGCGGACGGTGCAGCGAGACGCCGTGGCCCACCGCGCTCTGCTCGCGGTCGGGTGCGAAGACCCAGACCTCGCCGAGGGCCTCGAGGCTGTCGACGAGGACCCCGAGCGCGGGCGAGGCGATCCCGTCGTCGTTTGTGGCGAGAATGAGGGGGCGGTCCATCAGCGAGGTAAACTCCATCCACGCGGCGCGAGTCACGAGAACACTCTACTCGGCTCCCCCAGGCGAGACGGCGAGCCTTATAACATAGCACTGGAAATGCGCGCAAAGCGGCGGCGGCCAGAAACACGGAAAAGAGCACGCTTTGCAGTACGTTTTGCCGCAAGGGTTTAGGGCTTTACAAGTGGCGCGACAAATGCTAAGATCGCGCGCCACAACCCGACTCATAGTCTCGTTTTGGCATGAGCAATCTGTGCGACGTAGACGGTGTAACTCATTTTGCATCAGTATGTTATGAGTGTATGCCGCAATTTTATGTCAGGGAGACGGTGAGACTGCATGGCATCGAAGAAATCCACTAAAAAGAAATCCTCGAAGGCCAAGTCTGCCGCCAAGAAACCGGCTCCCAAGCCCGCGAAGAAGGCCCCACTTCCCAATAAAAAGCCCGTCGCCGTAGCCAAGCCCGCGGCCCCGAAGGCAAAATCCGCGCCCGCTCCTGCGCCAGCCAAACCAGCCGTCGCCAAGGGTGTGGTGCCGGCGGCTGCCAAGGCAGTTCCGGGCAAGGCGCCCGTGCCTGCGAAGGTCGTGCCGGTGAAGGGCGTCCCGCCTGCGGCCGCCAAGAAGGGGCAGAAGCCTACGACCAAGCGGCCCGCGATCAAAGTGCCCGAGCGCAAGCCGATTCCCGCCGGACCCTCGGCGCGCAGCCAGGCGAGCGGCTCGAAAATTCTTCCGCGCGAGTTTCTGGTTGACCTTGCCAAGGCCGTGCGCAAGGCCGTGCGTCCGCTGGTGCTCTCGCTGAAGGGTCGCGAGATCGTCGGTCAGGCGCAGAGCGGCGACGCGACCTTCGAGATCGACATGGTCGCGGAGAAGGCGCTGCTCGCCTTCCTCAAGCGCGCGCGGAAGTCCGTCGCGTATTACAGCGAGGACTCCGGCTACACGACCTTCGCAACCGGGCACCCGCAGAACCTGCTCGTCGTCGATCCGATCGACGGCACGCGCGCGGCGCGCAGCGGCTTCGAGGGTTGCGTCGTCAGCGTATGCAGCACGCGCGTCATCGAGCGGCCGACCTTCGCCGACGCGGACAACGCGTTGGTGATGGAGATCGTCGGCAATCGCACGTTTTACGCCGAGCGCGGCCAGGGCACAAAACTCTATGTGGACGGCCACCAACGCAAGTTCACGCTGAATACGAACCACGATCTCGAGCAGCTCACCTGGAGCATGACCGTGCCGGCGCGCCCGGCCGAGTTGATTTTCCCGGTCGCCGCGCGGCTTATGGACTTGAGCAGCCTCAAGGGCGGCTTCTTCGCGTGCAACAGCACGTCCTACAGCCTGACGCGACTCGTGAGCAATCAGCTCGACGCTTGCGTGGATTTCGCCAATCGCTTTTATCGCGACATCCCGGCGATCGTGAAAGACCAGTTCATCAACGCCGGCCGCGGCAACGTCGTCGGTGTGTGCCCCTACGATTTCGCCGCGGGCCTGCTCATCGCGCACGAAGCGGGATGTATCGTCACCGACGCCTACGGCGACACGCTCGAGGACGTACTCCTGCTCGATTCGAGCGAGACCAACAACCGTTCGATCATCGGCGCGGCGAACCCCGCGCTCTACGAAAAACTCTTCGGGTATTTCGATACCCGCATCAAGCAATACGAAGATCTCCTCAAGCGACGCCACGCCGCCGTCGGGGCCGCTCCCGCGACGAAGTAAATCGCGCGATTGCGGCGCATCCGGATTCCCCTGGCGGCATCCCCGCAGGGGTGCCGCCATCCGAGCCACCGCGCACCTCCTCTATATATTCGTCCGGCGTGTTGCACTCCGGAGCACCGCGAAGCCTCTGCCGGTGATGATGCCTTCGGGATTACGCCGGTGCGAGACAAGGGGGTTAGCGGGATCGGTCACGCTTTGGCGGATTTTTCTTTCAGGCGGCGTCCGAGCGCGCCGCCGAATGACGACGAGAGGATCATGGCGAGTACGAGCGCGAAGCCTTCGATGACGTGGACAGGGTAGGTCAAGGTGACGTATGCAAGTCCCGCAAGCGCGATAATGGCGCCCGAGATTCGAAACGACTCGCTGCCGGGCCCGCTCGGATTTTCCGGAGAGAGCGCAGCAGGCGCTGATCGGCGATATTGGCTGATGCCTGAGTACGTTCCAAGGCCCACGGCTCCCGCGATCAACAAGACGATGGAATAAGTAGGAAAGTTCCCCCAAACAGCAAAGGTCACCCCGACCCCGTAAAGCAGCAGGAAAAACATGCCAAATCGCAGGGCCCTTTGAGACACGCTCGCCGAATCGAAGTACGAGTACTCGCGGCATTTCGGGCACCAGAGCCCGCCGATGACACCGCGCCGTGTGAAGCTGCTCCATCAGGGGAGTTTTTGTTCGCAGTGGGCGCAGCGCATGGTTAGGCGAACCTATTGGTCGAGGGCAGTTGAGGGACGCGGCGGGCGCTTCAGTCTGCTTAGGAAGAGGAAAGCGATGAAGACGATGGAGCCGGTGGTTTGTAGCGTTCGCGATGCCTCGGGCGAGATGAAGCCTCTCGAGATGAGGGTGCACGTGATGCCGAGAGCGAACGCGGCGGTGCCGAAGTTTGCGAGCTGGCGGCGCTGAAGCATCCATGCGGGCAGGGCGGGAACGGAGGGCGCGTTGCGCAGGGCAAACGCGAAGGAGAGTATGCAGAGGGTCATGAATAGACTGACGAACGCGATCCAGAACCACGCGCCGATCGTTTCTCGTGCTGCGAATTCCCAGGCGACTAGCGCCGCAAGGAACAATATGACCACTCTGATCCACGCCCCACGTCCTCGCGCGACGTGGTCTTCAATGTAGAAAATCTGATGACATGAGGCGCAACGGTAGCCGCCGTCGAAGCGGAGCTGGAACCAATCGCGCAGGGCCATGGGGTGGTCGCAG
>VFKU01000323.1 GCA_009885415.1 Rhodothermota bacterium | reverse complement strand
GGCCGTCAGCGTCGTCCCCATCCCCTGCAACTCGACGTCGCTCTCCGACGCCTCATACACCTTCGCATTCGCGTCCTCGATCGATCCCCGCATCCGCTCGGGCAAATTTGTCGGCGCCCCGCGATAAAACGCTTCCGAAAACGAACTCAGCGCCAGACGGCTCGCCTGCTCCCCGGCGCTCGCCCCGCCCATCCCGTCCGCCACCGCAAAAAGAAAGCCGCAGCCGTCGAGCAGCTCTATGTCGCGCGGCGCGCCCATCAGGCACGAATCTTCGTTCCGCTCGCGCCGCTTGCCAATGTCGGAAATCAGGTGCGCCGCCAGATAGGTATCGGCCCACGCGTGCTCGAAGTTGCCGCCGTCGGGCGGGCCTTGGAATAGAAAGTCCAGGGGAGTCATGAAGGCCCTTGTTGCGCGCCACGCCACCGTGGGCCGCGATCCCGCGCCCGAAAGGGGCACCGGACATCACCTCTTGCAGGCCCGGATTCTAGGCCGACCAACTACATTTTGCAATCCCTCGTCTCAAATGCTGCTTGTACCCCTCCGCGACGCTCTGTTAACGTGCCGCCCAGCCCGAGGCCGCCCATCCCTATGCCCGAACAACGTCCCTGGAAAGTCTCCCTGCACGGCGGCCACTCCGGCGCCTACTGCGACCACGCCACGGGCACCCTGCGCGAGGTCCTGGAAGCTGCCGTCGCCTTCGGCTACCAGACCTTCGGCGTCACCGAGCACGCCCCGCGCCCCCACGCGCGCTATCTCTACGACGAGGAACGCGCGCTCGGCTGGGACATCGCCAAACTCCATGAACTCTTCGACGAATACGCGGCGGAACTGGCCGATCTCATCGAAGACTTCAGCGATCGACTCGTTGTGCTCCGCGCCTTCGAGACCGAGGCCGTCCCCCACGAATCCTACGCCGAAACCATGCTCGCGCTCCGCAAAAAATACCGCTTCGATTTCATCGCCGGCTCGGTCCACCATGTCCACGACCAAATCATCGACGGTCCGCCCGCGTTCTACGCCAAGGCCCTCGAAATCTCCGGCAGCGTCGAGCGCCTCGCGATCGCCTACTACACCGACGTCGCCACCATGGTCAACGCGCTCCGCCCCGAAGTCGTCACTCACCTCGACCTCATTCGCCGAAATGCCCCTACGCCCGAATCCGTCGAGACCCCCGCTGTCCGACAGGCCGCCCTCGCCGCGCTCGACGTCATCCGGGAGAACGACGCCATCCTCGACCTCAACACTTCCGGCATCCGCAAAGGACTCGGCTGCCCCTACCCGCGCCCCTGGCTGATCCGC
>VFKU01000107.1 GCA_009885415.1 Rhodothermota bacterium | reverse complement strand
GGTCTCTTTTTCCCAGTCGAAATCCGGCTCACGCAATCCGCGCCCAATCAGGTAGCTCTTGAGCAACTCGAAATCGCTGTGCGGCGAGAAGGGGCTCGCCTGTTCGAAGACGCCATCGACGCCGAGACGCCGGAACAGCGCGAGATTGGGCTGCAAGACGGGCAGGTTCGGGTGCGGCGCCTGGAAGGCACGCCAGTTTTGCGTGTAGTCCCAGACATATAGATGCTTGGCGATGCGCCTCCACTCTTTCAAATCACGCAGAAAGGCGCGGTTCGCCGGGCTGCGCCGGTCATTCAGCGGGCGGCTGTAGTCCGCTTCGATCGCGCAAAGACGGATGAGCACGTTGTCGCGCGGGCGCGTGAGCTTGGGCGGTTTGCGCGAATAGAGGTAGGCGAAAGTGTCCACGCGCACCTCGGGAAACTCGTCCTTGATTGCATCGGCGACCGCGTTCACGAAGCGCACGATCGTCCCGCTGTGGCTGCCTTCGGCCTCATCGACCGCGCGGCACTTCGCACAGGTGCACCACGAGTCGAACCAGAAGTAGTCCATCTGCGAGATGCTGAGGATGCGCTCGTTCGGAGCGGCCTCGCGCAGGTAGCGACGCGCGCGCTCGATCGTGATCGCGAGCACGTCCGGGTTCGTGAGGCAGAGTTGCGACTCCTTCACGCGCTCACCGTCGATCTCCGCGAAGTATTCCGGGTGCGTCTGAAAATACTCCTCGGGATTCACGAAGTGGTGAAAGGTGTGTCCGAATCCGGGCAGGCCGTGGACAAATCCGATGTGCCCGCCGAGGCGCTCGGGCACCTTCGACCATTGGCCGTTCAGCGTATTCAGACTGGCGAACCACGGATTCTCGAGAAACACGCGGTAGTTCGTGTCGCGATACTCGAAGGGCGGTTCGTAGTGGTAATCAATCGGCGGAATGCCGCGCTCGGGCCGCGGAAAACGCATCACCTCCGGCGCGAACACGCGCGCGCCCAAGAAGCGCTCGAAGAAGACCCACTCGGCAACAAGCGTGCCGCGCGGTGCGCCGCCCACGAGCAGTAGATCATGTGGCAGCGTTAGGACGATCCCGCCTTCGGCGGAAGGCCCTCGCTTCTCGATCTCCGCGGGAAACGTTCGCTGCGCGGCGGACCCGATCCACACGTTGATTTTGCCCAAGGCGGATTCGCTCGACTGCGAGGGCGTGAACCCGGTCGTCATGCGCCAATGCTCGACGAAGCGCAGCACGGCGATTCGCTCGGGCTCGGGCGCGTCCGTCGCGACGACCAGGTGCAGCGAGTCGAATTGATCAGCAGAAAGCCAGTAACTATCGGCGCGCGCGGGCCATGCTAACGCCAGCCACCCAATCAGAAGGATCGATATTCGGTGCACTCTTCACGCGACCATGCGCGGACCGCCCGCGGAGCCCTGCACCCACTCTACTCCGGCAGGCGTTTCCGCAGCCAATTGATCTGTCCGCGGTGGTTGGTCTCGTCTTCGGGGACGTGGAACCAAATGTAGTGGTTGTTGGTGCGCGCGCCGCCGACGTAGGCGCGCTCTTCGAGGAGCCAGGCGTCGGATTTTT
>VFKU01000865.1 GCA_009885415.1 Rhodothermota bacterium | reverse complement strand
CCGAAGGCGGTGCGCCTGGTTCACCCTGCATGGGCTGGAAGCCCATGCCACCCAAGCCCTCCGTTTCGTTCGTGGCAAAGGCCGAGCCTCCTCCCATCGGGCAGCTTTGCCAGGCCGGGCAGTGCGTGCCGCAGATCATGAGGCGGCGGGAGTAGAGGCCGTGGACGACGGCGTTGCGGTTACGTCCTGGGGCTTTTTTGCCATGTTCTCAGGAGATACTGGCAAGTAGTTCAGATTGATGGTGATATCTTCTTGTCCGATAACGATTTGCTCGGTAATCGACTCGACAATTTGGCGTTTCTCGGCGGCGTCCAAGTCCGGCCAGCGAGCGTAGAGGTCGGAGGCTTCGTGGAGGATTTGGTCTCTGGACAGCAGATTGATTTTAAGGAAGTCTGTTTCGGCTTGGAGTTGGGGGATTTCGTTTTCGAGTTGGTCGAAGCGGGCTTGTAGGGCTGCGGTGCGTTGGCCGAAACCTTCGCGCGGCAGTTGGTCGTCAAGGTAGAGTTCATAGAGCTTGTCCAAGTCGCGTTTGACCTTATCTCGTTCCTTGATAAGGACTTCGAGCAATTCTTGTTTTTGATGGATGGTTTCATCGGCTTCGGTCAGAAGATCGGCGACTTCGTCGGGGGAACGGCAAACAGCCAACCCAGTAGCCCCGTAAAAGTCTGGGCGGTGAGCGGTTTGAAAGAAATGGGGTTGGCGATGTGGCCTGATTGAACGAGATAGACGTCTAGTGACACAAGAATGCCAATCACGGCGGCGGGTATGGCGATCTCCTTTCCCTTCATTGCGTCCAGTTCTCCAGCGGTGGCGTACAGGCTTCTGTCCCGTCAACACAGATCACTTGACGCCGAATCTCCATTACAGGCCTTGTTTAAGCTAGTGGCGACACAATTCGAACCATTCCAGCAATACCCGCTCTTGCTCGAATCTGTAGCGATGGCTGCCTCGTGACAAAGTAAAACGCCCAAGCGCCGTCCCTTGTCCAAGAGGTCGAGGAGAGCTTGTGAAAAGACGTTTCTTGGAAGCTCGAAATAGTCCTGGAGCTCCAGACTTCCCGTTTTCGCAAAGAAATTGTCTCCGTGAGCGGAGAAATAACTCACCACATCTGGCTTGTCCGAATCGGGGATCATCTGGCAGTTTATATAGAACCCTGCGGCGTATAAATCGTTGATGCTATTCCGCAATCCCGCGGGCCACGACGCTTGAGAGGACTCCATGAGGGTTTGCATCGTCGTCTGTGGAGCCAACAGGGCGTTTACATCGTCGATGGCGGTTCTCAATTGGGCCGCGGTTGGCAGAGTCCCGCCAAGGCAGGTTTGTGCACGCACAAGAACCTCATCAATCTTGCTTCTGCAACCTTGTAAAATGGCAGTGAGACTTCCCGTGAAGATGCCCTGGAATGTCGCATCCCCACCGAGCATATCCAGGGTGATAATCGTGCGTGGCTCACCATACGTCGGCGAATTCGAAATCGTGTAAGGATACTCGTTGCAGAAGTCGGTTCCGCCAGACCCAGTTCCAGAAGTGCCCATAGACCCATCCCCCTCCCAAAGTTTCCTTCGTTAATCGCCGACGTTACGACTTTGTATTCTGGTCATCCGTCGACGAAACCCAAGCCCTGACTCGGCCGTCCTCACCTATGCTGATAAGCGTTCTTCCATCCTGTAAGAATCTCTGGCTTCTGACCGCTGAAGTGTGGCCACGCAGGGTGACTATTTCGCGATAGTTTCGTGCGTCCCAAACCTTCATCTCTCCATTTTCATGGCCACTGATGAAACGATGTCCATCCGGCGTAATTACGAGGCAGCGTACCGGGCTTCCGCT
>VFKU01000651.1 GCA_009885415.1 Rhodothermota bacterium | reverse complement strand
GATGCTCTCCATCGACAACACCTACAGCGAAGCCGAGCTGCGCGAGTTCGACGCCCGCGTCCGCCGAGGTCTCGACGGCGAAGCGCCCGAGTATGTCGTCGAACTCAAAGTCGACGGCGTTGCGGTATCGCTACGCTACGAGGACGGCGTGCTCGTCCGCGGTGCGACGCGCGGCGACGGCGTCACGGGCGACGACATCACCGCGAACCTGCGCACGCTCCGCTCATTGCCGCTCAAACTCAAAGACGCACCCCCGCCCCTCCTCGAAGTTCGCGGCGAAGTCTACATGCACAAGTCCGAACTCGCGCGACTTAACAAAGAACGCGAAGAGGCCGGAGAGTCCCTCTACGCCAATCCGCGCAACACCACCGCCGGCACCCTCAAGCAGCTCGACCCGAAAATCGTCGCCACCCGCAGGCTCGATCTATTCACCTTCGACATCGCAGCGATCAAGGGCCGCAATCGCGCGACGCACCTGGAAACGCTCAAAGACCTGAAGAAATGGGGTTGTCCCGTCAACGATACCCACGAATTCTGCAAGGACATCGACGCCGTCCTGAAGGTCATCGAGAAATGGAACACACAGCGCCACAAACTCGACTACGAGACCGACGGCATGGTCATCAAGGTGAACGACCCCGCCCAGCGCGCGCGGCTCGGCTCGACCTCCAAAGCGCCGCGCTGGGTCATCGCCTACAAGTTCCCCGCCGAAGCGAAGCCCACCAAACTCCTCGGCATCAGCATCCAAGTCGGTAAGTCCGGCACGCTCACGCCCGTCGCCGAACTCGAACCCGTCACGCTAGCCGGCACCGTCGTCCGCCGCGCGAGCTTGTATAACTTCGAAGACCTCGAACGCAAAGACCTCCGCGTCGGTGACACCGTCGAAGTGCAAAAAGCCGGCGAGATCATCCCGCAAGTCCTCGGCGTCGTGAAGGTCAAAGGTCAGCGGCGAGGCAAACGCTTCGAGATCCCCGAGGCCTGCCCCGTCTGCCTAGGCGCGGTCCACAAGGACGCCGACGGCGCCTACCTCCGCTGCCTCAACCTCGCCTGCCCCGCGCAGGTCAAGGAGCGCCTCGTCTACTACGCCAGCCGCGCCGCAATGGACATCGAAAACATGGGCCCCGCCATCGTCGAGCAACTCGTCGAAAAAGGCCTCGTCCGCGATCCCGCCGACCTCTACGACCTCAAAGTCGAGCAGCTCGCCGAACTCGATCGCATGGCCGAAAAATCCGCCCAAAACCTCGTCGACGGCATCGCCGCCTCCAAGAAGCGTCCGCTGCACCGCCTCCTCGCGGGCTTGGGCATCCGACACGTCGGTGCACGCACCGCCCAGGTCGTCGCGGAGCACTTCGGGTCGATCGAGGCGATCGAGCAGGCGACCGTCGAGGCGTTGCAAGAGGTCAACGAAGTCGGCGAAGTCGTCGCCCAAAGCCTCGTCGACTTCTTCGCCACCGCCGAAAACCGCGACCTCATCCAGCGCCTGAGTGCGCATGGCCTCACCTTAAGCGAAGAGCGCCGCGCCACAAGCACCGGCCCACGGCTCTGTTCTTTCCTCGTACTTCAAACCCAGTAATTTCAAGCCGTCTACATACGTCTGTATCCAGTCTTTGCGATCACCGATGTCTTTCGTAAAGTCACCTACTAGGTCAGAACCCAGAGAGCTAAGTTCACTGTCGTCCATAAACTCTGCAAGGTTGGCATCAAACTCTTCGTCAGTG
>VFKU01000905.1 GCA_009885415.1 Rhodothermota bacterium | reverse complement strand
TCGAAGGCTTGGGCGGCGGCAGAGTTCACCTCGGTGATAAACCGTCTCGCCTGGCCTGAGGCCTCGGGGATGCGCCGCTCGATGCGTTGCGGGGCGCTGCGTGGCTGTGGCTCCGGCGCGTCCGCTTCGGCCGGTCGCCGGCCGAAATCCACTACTTCCGCGGCCCGCGCGGCCCGGCGCTCTTCAGCCGCATGGGCCTGAAACCGGGCGCGGAGTTCATTGAGCGAGGGTTGCGCCTTGCGGACCGCCTCGACCGTGCGGTTGATCGTCCGCAGCGCCGCGCCCTGGGGCGAGAGCGTGCCGTCGCCGAAGCCCGCCCGGGTCTGGGTCTCGCCGCGATTTCCGAATCCCAGGGACGGTGGTTCGTCCGGGTCTCCGGAGCGCGGAACGGATGCAGCCCGATCCTCCCTGAGCCGGACTCGTCCGAACTCCGGGCTGGATCGCAGTCCCGCTACCGCGGCGGGAATCTGGCCGATGTTCAGTCCCATGGGCGTGCAACCGCCTCCTACCTCTTAACCAGCTGAATTATCGCAGGCCGTAAGTCCACCTGTCAATGATTCGACACCTAACCCTTTGTCCCCCAATAAGATAGGTCCGGAACGGCGGAATGCGGGTGGTACAATTTGGCCTGTCCGCGATCGGGCCGCGCGTTTTCAGCCCGATTCCGGGAATGGAGGTGTTGCCATGGCGCGCATACTCGTGATTGACGATCAGCCCGACATCCGCGAGGTACTCAAGACCCTCCTCGAGGAAGAAGGGCATGAGGTCTACCTCGCGGCGGAGGGCCTTGAAGGTCTGCGCGTGTTCGCGGAGTCGCCCGCGGAAATTGTGATCACCGACCTGCATATGCCAGGAATGAACGGTCTTGAAACGGTGCGCGCGCTACGCGAACAGTCCTGTCCTGCCAAAATCATCGTCATGTCCGGGGAGGACGGATACATGGTCGAGAAGAACCTTGAGTCCTCCGTGATCAGCGGCGCCGACCTCACGCTGCTCAAGCCGTTCCGCATGCGCGACGTGCTCAAGGCGGTGCAGACGCTCACGCGCTAAGCACTGTTCCGCGGTGAAACGTCTTCTGGAATGTTTTTTTCGCCGAGTACCGAGCCTATTCGGGACGGCCGAGGGCTTGATGGCTGGCGGCGATAAGACCCAGTACCGTCCAGAGCACGAGCGCGGAGCCCGGCGCCTGGAGAGAGAAGGTGATGTTCGCATCGATGGCGATCGCGGCGATCGCGGCCGCCATGCCCAGACCGAGCAGGCGGTCCTCGCGCCGGGGCGCTCGTGCGGCGACATCGAGCGCCATCACGAGCCCGTAGGCGAAGATCGCCAGAAGTAAAGCGACGCCAGGCAGTCCGAGCTCGGCGGCGGTCTGCAGGTACTCATTGTGCGCCTGCTGCATCCAGCGTCCATAGCGGGCGGTGCGTACCTGCTCGACCGTGTTCCAGTAGCGCGGCGACGCGATTTCGTAGTTCCCCGCGCCGACGCCCATGAGCGGGTGGGCAAAGGTCATGCGGCTCGCCGTTTCCCAAGTATAGAGGCGCAGCGCCAGGCTGGATTGTCGTATCGCGAAGGCATCGCTGCCCTTGGTCTGCCACGCGCGAACCACGAAGCCCGCGCCGACCGCGACGGCCACCAGAATAATGGCGAGAACGGCCGCGATGCGCCGCACGGACGGAGCCGGCCTTCCCTCCCCCGCCCGCTCGCGCCGCCGGTGCAACACCCACCACAAGGCGGCGCAGCCTGTGGTCACCAAAAAGGCGAGCGTTGCCATTCGCGCGCCGGTGATGGAGAGGTGGTAGAGCATGAGGCCGAGCGGCATGGCGATGAGGCCTCGCGCGGGCCAGCGCGCGCTCGCCGCGAAGAGCGCCAGCCCCAGGGGGATGATTTGGATGAGCACCGAAGCGGTGAAGGTGGCATGGCCGTAGAAGGAGACGCCGCGGGAGACGGGGACCTCGCGGTGTATCTGCCAGGGGAAGAAGTCATGGCCGAAATGCTGCGCAACGCCGTAGACCGACACGGCGCCGCCGATCGCCAGGAGGGTCCAGCAGAGGGCGTTTCGGGTCGCCGGCCGCGATGCGATTCGCGCGGCGAGAAAAAACGTGCAGACGAGTCCGGCCAGGTTGCTGGTCCACGTCAATGCGCGGCCGGGATTGACCGCGCCGAAGCAAGAAAGAGCGTGCCAGGCCAAATACGCGAGCGCGAGAAAACCGAGGGGGCCCGGACGACCCAGCCCTCCGCCCCCCCAGAGTCCGCGCAGGACCGCCACAGTCAACAGCGCAGGCGCGGCGGTCCGGATAAGAAACCACTTCGGCTCGTTCACGTCCATCAGCGTGGTCAACATCAACGAGGCCGCGCCGAGGTAGACGAGAAAGAAGAGCGCGAGGAACGAATCGAAACGGCCGCTCGGAAGAATGCTGCGCTCGGGCGGCGCGCTCGCTTTAGTGGAGGAAGGTTCCATCGAAGGCAGCGTGCCACGCGAAGGCCGCGCGGCGCAAGACGGTAGGGCGGGTCATAACCCAGCCCTACCGTCTTGCGCCGTCTGCGGACGATCCCTTCTTGTGACCCCCTCCGTTTCCCGCTATAATTGGTGGCTGCATGAAACACGTCGTCGTCACACAAGAACTCCACGAGGCCGACATCCGGCCGCCGACGCTTCTCTCGGAATTCAAGCGACTTTCCGTGCAGGATGCGAAGCGGTTTTTCGGCGATCGCGCCAAGTTGGTCGAGGTCGAGCCTCCGTCCACGGGCGAGGGCGCTTCGATCTTCGCTTTCGAGAAGGACGGCTTCCGCTACAACGTCGCGCAAGAGTGCGGCAGTCTCTACGTCTCGCCGCGCCCCTCCCGCGCGGCACTCGCGGAGTATTATCGAGATTCCGAAGCGAGCGCCTATCGTGTGCGGCATTACGCCAAGGAGACCGCCGAGGCGCGCCGACGCCATCTGCTGCGTTCGCACGCCAACTGGATGGGCCGGCTCTATGACGAGCACGGCAATCCCGACGCGCGCAGCTACGTCGATATCGGCACCAACTCCCCCGCCATCTTCGACGAGGTGCGGCGCTTGGGTCTCTTCGACAAACTCTACAGCCTGAACCCTCTGCCTGGCCTGGAGGCGGAATGCGAATTGCGCGGCGTGACGATCATCCGCGAACCGATCCGCGATGCCGGCGCGGTGACGGCCTTCCAACAACTCGAGAGTCAGTTTTCGCCGCTCGAACTCGTGAAGTCCGCCTGCGACATGCTTGCGATTGGCGGCCTCTTCTTCATGACCACGCGGACCATCAGCGGTTTTGACCTCCAAGTCCTGTGGGACAAGACGCCCTACCTCTTCGTGCCCGAGCACCTCAACCTCCTCTCGATCGAAGGCATGAAGCGGCTCATCGCACGGGCCGGACTGCACACGGTCGAACTGAGCACGCCGGGCCAGCTCG
>VFKU01000274.1 GCA_009885415.1 Rhodothermota bacterium | reverse complement strand
CCGCACTCGCCTCACTCCCACCGTGAAGACCTGGATGCAGCGCTACCTCAACTGGCGCTTCTGACGCTTCGCACCGACCGTCGCCCTATCCTGCCGCGTAACTCTCCCTATACTTACGCACTCTTGTTGCACTGCCAGGATTGCGGCCTTCATTCGCGACTCCCAATAACCAGAACAAGATACTGTCGGCGGAATTGGCCTGGGAAACAATGGGTACTCGGCGCGCGACAATGCTCGAAGGTCCGGTGCGAAACAAGGGCATTGATTTAATTGGATTTCGCACATTGGAAGCCGCACCGCAGGTATGCATTTCCGTGCGGTATCGGGGCCGTTCGATGATGGCCTATCATTGAATCAAAGGGTTCGGGTAATGATCGATCGACAACTGCTGGACAAGTGGATTGCGCATGTCTTCGACCATCCGGTCGAGGAAGAAGCGTGGTACTTCGATTACCCCATTGTATGCTGGGAGAATCGACCTGAAGAAATCGCGCAGCTCATTGCGGAGACCTTCGAGCGATCGGAAGAACTACTCGCACGGTTTTCTGACGCACAGCTTGGTCAAGGACTTTCGTTCCTTGTATCCAATCTTTGGTGCGAGTACATGATTACATTGAACAATTTGAGCGTACCCTTGGAACTCCGATGCCGAGCCTTGTGGTCCTTTGTCCCGCTTTTTGAACAAGTAATGGCGAAGCGGTGTTCTCCGCAGTTGACACACATCAACCAATCGGCCGCAGATCCGCTCAACGCTGTTTGTTTCTGTTGGTGGGACAATTTACCCATTTACGGCGAGCCCGACGTAGCGGCTTGCAGAGAATTCGACCAAGAGGTTTTGAAAGTTCTGCGCCGACTGCTCACGATCGAGCACGACGCGTGCAGGGAAAGCGCGCTGTACGGATGCGACGAGTGGGCGTATATCTACCCATCCGAGATTTTGGAGATCGTTGAGGAATTCTTGGCGCGAACGCCGGGATTGTGTCCAGAACTCGTCAAGTATGCAAATCTCGTTATCAGGCGCTGATCGGCTTGACCACAAACGGCTCACGGTACTCGCGGGTGAGCATTTTGTTGGCTTCTTCGTCGCCGATGACTTGCTCCGTTTCAGGGTCGAACTGGAAACTGCGTCCGAGCCGCGCGGAAATGAGGCCCAGGTGGCACAGCGCCGAGGAGTAGTGCCCTTCTTCGATCTCGGCATTGAGAATGGTGCGGTCCTTCTTGCGCACGGCGTCGATGAAATTCTGGTAGTGGCTGGCGCCGCCCTTGCCTTCGGGGCCTTTCTCGCCCTTCGGGCCCATGTAGATTTGGTAGTGGTCGTATTCGTCGATGACCATGTAGCCCTCGGAGCCGTAGAAGAGCACGCCGACGCGCGCGTTCTGCTCGTCGTTGGTGATCCACGGGCGCACTTCGAAGGTGAGCATCTTGCCCATCTTGCCGGCGCTCGGATAGTCGAAGGAGGTCGTGATGGTGTTCGGCGTTTCTTTGTCGTCGTCGAAGAGAAACTTTCCGCCGGCGCCCGATACGCGCGAGGGGTTCTTCACGCCGAGGCCCCAGCGCGCGATGTCCATCTGGTGCACGCCCTGGTTGCCGATGTCGCCGTTGCCGTAGGCCCAGTGCCAGTGCCAGTTGTAATGGAAGCGGTTCTCGCTGAACGCGCGCTCCGGCGCCGGCCCGAGCCAAGTGTCGTAATTCACCCCCGCGGGCACGGGCGAATCGGGTTTCTTACCGATGGTGTTGCGCGTTTTGTAGCAGAGCCCGCGGGCCATGTAGACCTCGCCGATCGTTCCGTCGTGGAGGTGCTTCATGCCCTCGATCATGCCGGGGTTGCTGCGGCATTGCGTGCCGTGTTGGACGATGCGGTTGTGCTTGCGCGCGGCGTTCAGAAGTTGCCGGCCCTCAAAGACGTTGTGCGAGCACGGCTTCTCGACGTACACGTCCTTGCCGGCCTCGATCGCCCAGATCGCCGCGAGCGAATGCCAGTGGTTCGGCGTCGCAATCGACACCACGTCGATGTCTTTATCTTCCATCACGCGGCGTAGGTCGGTCTCGAATTTCGGTTTCTTCGTGCTCTTGACCATCGCCGCCCTGGACTCGAAGAGACTCTCGTCCACGTCGCACAAGGTCGCGATCTCGACGTTCTCGAGGCCGTTCCAGCCGCCGATGTGGTCCTTGCCGCGGCCGTTAATTCCGATCACCGCCACGCGCACTTTGTCGTTCGCGCCGGCCCACGCGGACTTCGAGGTCCCCAGCACGCCCGCCGCGGCAACAACGCCCGCCCCGGCCTTCGCCGTGGTTGAAATGAATTCCCTGCGCGATTGCTCTGACATGTGATTCTCCTCGACCCGCCGGCGCTCACCCCGGCACGATTTCTCGCAAATCCCAGCCTCAAGCCTACTTTCTTTTTGGGAAAAAAGAAAGTAGCAAAGAAAAACCAATGTAGCAGCCACCTTTATCAAGTGTGGTGCAGGCACGCGCTTGCATTTACGGCCACGCGGCTTTGTTGCGCATGAAGGCCGGCGTGATCTCTAATGATCGAGCAACCCGATGGATCTAGCAGACAGGAGGGGACGTGGCGGTTCGCAAGAAGGGTGATAGCCAGACGCAACCACTGCGTCTTCGCCAAATCTCGGACGCGATCCTGCTGATCCGAGGTCAAAAGGTCATGCTCGACGCCGATCTTGCCTCCTTGTACGGCGTCGACACCCGAACACTCATTCAGTCAGTCAAGCGTAATCTCGGCCGGTTTCCCGTGGATTTCATGTTTCAGTTATCACTTAAAGAGTTCGATATTTTGAGATCACAAATTGTGATCTCAAATACGCGGGGCGGCCGCCGCTCTTCGCCCTATGCATTCACAGAACAGGGCGTTGCCATGCTGTCCAGCGTGCTACGGAGTTCGCAGGCGATTGCAGTCAACGTCGAAATCATGCGGGCTTTCGTGCAACTTCGCCGAATCCTCGCGGCAAATGGCGATCTCGATCGGAAATTGGTCGCACTGGAAAAGAAGTATGACTCACAGTTCAAAGTCGTGTTCGAAGCGATCCGCGAATTGATGGTTACGCCAAGCCTGCCGAAGAAACGCCCGATCGGGTTCGCTCCTCTGCGGAAAAAATAGCTGCGGCCTTTCCGACGCCCTCGGCAAATCGCATCGTATGAGACCCACCACGAATCCCTATGCGTGAGCGATGGGCTCGAAGACGACTATCGGATTGTCAGGGAAACCTTCTCCACACAAGCGAACCTCTCTTGACAAATGATTCGCAAGTGCGCCACATATGCCAACAAGAAGCAAATAGGACGTTTCGTTGGTGATCTTGCGAGGATTGGCATCCAAATCAATCTCATTGATGGAGAAGAAAAAACAGTTCAGCAAGAGTCGTCCGAAATAAAACGAAGCGTGAACACTACACTCGTTTTTCATCCCTTCAGCTTCTTCAAAAGAACCCGGAAATCGCCCACACACAGGGTCCCCATCGATGAAGAACGCAGAAAAGTCACTCTCTTTCAAAAGAAACTCGATCGCCATCTTCCAGGTTTCTGACGATGCCCTCGTAGCGACGATATCGAGTAGCGCGCGATCAAAGAACTCCAAGTCTTCCTGAATCTCGGACCAAGAAGGAATGGGCTCAGCCATACCACACCTAGTCACGCGCCCCAGGTCGCCATCCAATAGACGAAGCCAACCAGCATCGCGACGAAAACCCAGAACAGGGCGAAGCCTCCGAAGGCCGTGGCCGAGGGGACGTAGATTTCGAAGTCGGGGTGGTTGATCACCTTACGGACCTGGCCGACGGGCATCCCCGGCGGCAGCGAGAAGGGCTCGGCAATGTGCGGCTCCTCCACGTTCACCGGCGTGCGAATCGCGTTGAAAACGCGATCGAGCCGCGCTTTCGGCGCGCGCGGCGTCACGAAGCTGACCAGAATCCCCGCACCGAAGCCGCCCAAGAGATAGGAAAAAATCTGCCAGGAGTCGCGGAATTTTCCATTCCAGACCATGTACTCGGGAAGACTCTCGGCGGCCCAGGAGTGAAACGCAGGGAGGCCCGTGGCCCACAGGAGCGCAAACGCGGTCAGCGTCGCGGCCCACGCGCCGAGCGGCGTCGCGCGGCGCCACACGAGCCCGATCCAGAACGCGGGACCCATCATCGCCTGGAGCTTGAAGAAGGTCACCAGGCCGTCCGGCACGTTGTCGAACATGAAACTGAAAGCGACGCCGCCGAGCACGATCGCAAACGCAGCGATGCGCCCGACGAAAACGTAGTGTCCATCCTGGCGATCGCGGACGAGCCAGCGCTTATAAAAATTCTGCGTGAAGAGGCCGGAGCAGGAGACCATGAACGCGCCACAGGAATCGACGACGGACGCGATCAGCGCCGCGAGGAACAGACCGACGAGCCCGGGCGCGACGGCAGGCAGCAAGTCGCTCGCCATTTGCCCGAAGATCGTGTCGGGCTTGATGTCCGTGCCGAGATAGATCACGACCGCGCAAAGCCCGACCAGCATCCACGGAATCGTGCAGACGCGCTTGATCAGGTTGCCGCCGGCGAAACCCACCCGGCCGTCCATCTCGGTGCGGCCCGCCGCGCACACGCCCATGATGTGCGGCTGGGT
>VFKU01000220.1 GCA_009885415.1 Rhodothermota bacterium | reverse complement strand
TACAACCCGGCGGCTAGCGGGGCCGAGTATCTCGAAGTGCAGAACACGGGCCCGGGGCCGATGGACGTTTCGGGCGTCACCTTCAGCCTCGGGATTACTTTCGCGTTTCCAGCGTCGACGATCCTCGCACCGGGGCAAATTTTGGTGCTGGTGCGCGACACGGACACGGCCGCCTTCAGCTCGATGTATTCCGGCGTACCGATCGGCGGCGTGTATACCGGCTCGTTGGACAATGGCGGCGAGACGCTGCAACTGAGCACGGCCGGGGGCCTAGCCTTCCTGAGCCTGACGTACAACGATGCGGGGGGCTGGCCGGCGGGCGCGGACGGCGCGGGCTTCTCGTTGGTGATTCGCAATCCGCAGGGCGACGCGAACGATCCGGCGAACTGGCGCGGCAGTGCGGCGCTGGGTGGCTCGCCGGGAAGCGCGGAGAGCGATCCAAACAATCCGACCGTGGTGATCAACGAAGCGCTCACGCACACCGATCCGCCGCAGTACGACGCGATCGAATTGCGCAATGTGAGCGGAGCGCCAGCCGATGTGCGCGGCTGGTTCATCACCGACAACCGGAACATCCCGCAGAAGGCGCGGATTCCTTTCTCGGCCGAGTTCATCCTTCCGGCGAACGGCATTGCCTACCTGGATGAAGCGGACTTCGCGCCGTCGCCGGACGGCTCGCCCGGAAGCGTGGGCGCGACGCTGCTGCCGGGCTTCAGGATGAGTTCCTTCGGCGAGGCGATCTATCTTTTCTCGGCCGACACGAACGGCGCGCTCACGGGGTATATGCACGGCTTCTCCTTCGGCGCAGCGCAGAACGGCGTGAGCTTTGGCCGCGTGGTGACGTCGGATAATCGCGAGCACTTCGTGCCGCAGACCGCGCTGAGCCTCGGCCTTACGAACCCCGGCCCAAGCGTCGGCGCGCTGGTCATCAGCGAGGTTCATTACAGCCCCGTGCTCGGCGGCGTGGAGTATGTCGAGATCACGAACCGCTCGGGCGCGACCGTCGCCCTCTATGACAATGCATCCGGCGGCAATCCCGCCAACACGTATCACATCGCGGGGATCGGCTTCGCGTTTCCGCCGGGGCAGTCGCTCGCGGCCGGCGCGAAGGCGCTGATCGTGAATGCGCCGTCCGCGCAATACACAGCGCAGTTCGGCGCGCAGGGCATGACGGTCTACGGCCCCTTCGGAAACTATGACGGCGCGGACGGCTTCGCGTTGTCCAATGCCGACGAGACGCTGAAAATACAGTGGCCGGACCTCGAAGGTTTCAATCCAGACCTGGGCATCAACCAGGTGCCGTACATTGCGATGGACACGGTGCGCTACGACGCCAATGCGCCGTGGCCTAACGCGACGTCCAACTTCACGGCGATCCGGCGCACGACGCTGGGTAATTTCGGCGGCGAGCCGGCGAACTGGACCGCACAGCCGACGGCGCACCAGGCAACCGGCGGTGTGGTCGCGGGCGTAACGTTCAACCTGCCGCGCGGTTTCTACACCGGGTCGCAGTCGCTGACGCTCTCGACGGTGACGCCGAGCGCAACGATCTACTACACGACCGACGGCTCGCTTCCCGCGCCGGGATTCGGATCGAGCGTGCAGTACACGACGCCGATTTCGATGCCCGCGAACCGCGCGGTCCGCGCGGCGGCCTACCGCAGCGGCTGGATTCGCTCGCCGATCGCGTCGGCCACGTACCTCATCGACACGCCGTCCAACCAGCGCGGCGTGAAGGCATTGGCGATCGTCGCGGACCCGCAGGAAGACCTCTTCCTGCCGCGCGGCGTCATGGCGATCCAGGGCGGGACGTATATCGCGCCTTGGGGAGGCGATATTCTTGAGTGGGTGCCCGATCTGCCGAACACCTCGCAGCCGGCCGAGGACGACCCCTTCATCGTCGGCTATCAACCGTGGATCGACGGACGCGGCACCACGGTGTATCCGCCGGGCGGCGCGCCGGACCCCGCGGCATACAACAACGCGCTGCGCAGCGGGCGCGCGGTCGAACGCAACGCGTCCTTCGAATGGCTCGACCCGGCGAACGTGACACCGGCGCAACAGATCGGCGCGGGCATTCGTGTGCACGGCAGCAACTATCACCGGCCGCGTTACATCATGAACCCCGCGGGCGACTGGACGCTGCTCGGCGAGACTTTGAACCCGGACATCTTCTCGGCCTCGTACCTGAAATTTTCGTTCCGCATGTACTTCCGCGGGGACTACGGCACTCCGAAGTTGACGTGGAACGTCTTCCCGGGCGATCCGCTGCTGCCGAGTTACGACAAAATCGTGTTGCGCGGCGGGCACAACGACGGTATCAACCCCTTCATCCGCGACGAACTCTCGCGGCGGCTCCTCCTCGACATGGGCCGGGTCGGCGCGCGTGGAGAAATTTACAACCTGTTTCTGAACGGCGTGTATCGCGGGTACTACAACGCGACGGAGCGCTACGACGCGGACTTCCTGGCGACGCGATTTGCCGCGTCGAAGAACTGGGACCTCGTGGTGCAGTCGGCCGATGTCGACGCGGACCCCTTCAACGCGGAGGTACAGGAGGGCGATCGCATCGCGTGGGACGCGCTGATGACGGCGGTGCAACAGAATCTCGCAAACACCACAAACTACAACGCTGTTGCCGCGATGCTGGACATCGACGCCTTCATCGACTACCTATTGGTCGAGCTTTACTGCGCGAACATCGACTGGCCGAACAACAACTGGAGCGCGGCGCGCGAGCGAGTGCCGGGCGCGAAGTGGAACTTCCTGCTGTGGGACACCGAACTGGCGTATATGCCCGGGCGCATCAACCAGACGGGCCTGAATTTCTTCCCTTTCCATTCAGCCGGCGGCGGCTCGGGGCTGAAGGGCGAGAACGCGCCGCTGCCGGTCCTCTACCGCGCGCTGGCGGCGAATGCGTCGTTCCGCAGCGCGTTCCAGGCGCGCGCGCTGTTTCATCTCGGGGCGGGCGGCGCGCTGGATTCGGTCAATGTGACAAACCGCCACAACGCGCTCAAAGCGGAGATGCAGGCGGTGTTGCCGGTCGGCGAAATTTATGACGACTTTATCTCGACCGACTGGGCGCCGAACCGCGAAGCGGTGCTCATTGCGGACTTGCAAGCGGAAGGCTTGTATCCCTGATGCGTGCGACTGTCCCGAATGCACAGGGGACCGAGTTCACGGTCCAGCAGCGCTTCGAAGCGAAGTACCTGCTGACGCCGGTCGCGCGCGCGCTCGTGCGCGACTATGTCGCGGGTTATTCGCGGCCGGACGCACACAACGCGGTCTATCCCGTCACCAGCGTCTATTACGACAGCCCGGACTGGGCCTTGTTCCGCAGCTCGCTGAACGGCGACAAGAACCGATTCAAGCTGCGCGTCCGCACCTATGGCGACGCGCCGGACGCGCCGTGCTTCGCGGAGATCAAACAGCGGATCGATCGAATCGTCACGAAGAAGCGGGCGTCGTTGAACTGTGGACTGCGCGAGGCGATCCAGGGGGACGCGATTTATTCGGCGGGCGTGTTGGCCGAACCGGAGCTCGAGAGCGAGGTCGAGGCGCATGAACTCTTTGCGTCGCTCGGGCGACGTCTCGGCGCGACGCCGCGCCTGGGCGTGCGCTATCGCCGCGAGGCCTTTCAAAGCGCGATGGACGAGCCGGTGCGCATCACCTTCGATTCCGATCTGGCCTACGCGCCGGTCGCCGAGTTGAGCGCGCCCGCGGCGGACGGCGCGTCGGCCTGGCGAACCGTGCATGAAATGCCGGCGCTGCTCGAGGTGAAATTCACGGATTCGTTTCCGTATTGGGTGCGGCAGATGGTGGATCGATTTGAACTGGACCGGATATCGCTTGCGAAGTACGTGAGTTGCGGACAGGCGATGGCGGCGGACGGCGTCCTGTGGGACGCACAGAGGGAGGCGATGCCTGGATGGATGCTCTAAGCAATGTGTTGGGCGCGACATGGTCGTTCTCGGACCCGGTGCTAATGGACGCGGTGTACAGCCTGGTCCTTGCCTTCGTGCTGGGGCAGGCCGCGGCGTGGATGTACATCTACACGCACACGGGGCTGTCGTATTCGCGCGCCTTTGTGCAATCGATCGTCGTGCTTACGGTCGTGCTTTCACTCGGCATGATGGTGATCGGCAAC
The DNA here is from genome assembly GCA_009885415.1 of Rhodothermota bacterium. Taxonomy (GTDB): domain Bacteria; phylum Hydrogenedentota; class Hydrogenedentia; order Hydrogenedentales; genus VFKU01. Next base: position 3,556 of record VFKU01000220.1, on the reverse strand, counting down.
AACATCGCTATCGCCTTCGGCCTGATCGGCGCGCTCTCCGTCATCCGTTTCCGAAACGTCCTCAAGGACACCCGCGACACCGCGTTCATATTTTTCACGCTGGTCTCCGGCCTGGCGACCGGCACGGGCCGGCACGGGCTCGCCGTCCTCGGCACGGCGATTTTCCTGCTCGTCGTGCTTTACCTGCACTGGACGCAGTTCGGCAGCCGGGACACGAGCGACGCCTTCCTGCGCTTTCGCCTCGCGGCGGGCGGCGAAAGCGGCGCACCGGTCCAGACGCTGCTCTCGCGCCACTGCCGCCGCTCGACGCTGGTCTCCGAGCGCTTCGCCGAAGCGGGCGACGGCGAAATCGCGTATCGCCTGGTGCTGCGCAATCCGCGCCGCGCCTCGGATTTGATGGATGAGCTGCGGGCCCTGCGGGGCGTGTCGCAGGTTTCTTTCGTGCTTCACGAGGAGCAGAGCGAAGTATGAGCGTGAATTCCGGGAACTCCGTGGTCTCGATGCCCGCCTCGGCGCGAATGCGGCGCTGGCGGCAGCGTTCTGCGCCGCTGCTTGTGTGGACGGCGTGCGTGGCGCTGCTCGTGATTGTGTCGAGACAGCGCGCGCACTACGTCGACGGGATCGGCCTGGCCGAGGGCCAGACCTCGACGATCGCGCCGGCCGTGGATGGCACGCTCGAGAGCGTCTCGATCGATCTTTTCGCCGAGATCGAGGCGGGCCAGATCGTCGCAGTGATGAACGACGCGATCGTCCGGGCGGAGCTCGATGTGGCGAGCGCGGAACTGGGCCGGCTCGGCGCAGTGCTGACGGCCGAGCGGCGCAAGCTGGAAACCGATCAGTCGGATCGGCAGTTGGCGACGCTCGACGACGTACGGCGCTTTCGCATGAACGAAGAAGACGCGCGCCTGAAATACCTCGACATGACGGTGCAGCAAGAAACGAACACCGTAGAATTGGAACGGCTCCGGGTCGAAATGGACCGCTATCGCAGCCTGGTGGCGCAGAACATCGGCGAGGCGCAGCAATACGATCAGACCCGCTTGCGGTATGAAACGCTCAAGAAAGAAACCGAAGAAAATACCAAGGCCATCGCCGCGGCGAAACAACAGCTCGAGCAGGCGATCGCGCGCCGCACAGAGCGTGAATCCCGCCCGCTCGACCCGGCCAGCGAGGACTTTCTGTTGCCGGTGCGCTCGGAGTTAGACGTTCAGCAAGCGCGCATCCAGGAGATCCGCGAGCGGCGCGCGCAACTCGTGCTCCGTTCGCCGATCGGGGGCCAGGTGACGCAGCTCCTGCGCGGTCCCGGCGAGACGGTGCTCGCGGGCGATCCGGTGCTTGTGATCGCGGATCGCACGAGCCACCGCGTGGTCGCGTATCTCAAGGAAGGCGCGGCGCAGCGCGTGCAACCGGGCGCAGAAGTCCTGCTCAAGTCGCAGGGCCGGCCCGAGATCAGCGCGCGCTCAACCGTGGCGCGCATGGGCGCGGGAATCGAGGACCTGCCGCCGGCGGCGCAGAGCATGCCGCTGATCACCCAGCGCGGCTACCCGGTCCTCATCGACACGATCGCGCCGGGGACCTTCATTCCAGGCGAGCGCATTACGGTGCGCATTCGCTCGAACCTATAGGGCAACACAAAAAAATCCCCAGGCCCTTGCGGGCCCGGGGATTGGAATTACTCTGGATCGTTTTAGAGCTGCGGCCGTTCGGTCGCCACTTCGTCTTTGTCGTTGCCACCACGGCGCTGTTCCATGAACTTCGCGGCCGCGGTCAATTCTTCCTTGGTCAGGGCGCCGTCTTTGTCAGCATCCACCAGCGGGAAGAAGCGCTTCATGAACTCCGGCGTCTCGGACTCTTGCAATTTTCCGTCGCCGTCCACGTCGAAGGTGGTGAGCAACTGGCCCAGGTCGAAGTTCTGGCGGCCGCCGCGGCGCCGTCCGCCGAAGCCGTCGCCCTGTTCTTTGAGCGCCGCTTCGATGTCCTCCTGATCCACGGCCTTGATGTAGTTCATAAATCCGAAGCTCATCTCGGCCGTCGTCGGCTCGCCGAAGGTCACCGACGCCGTCGGGTCGGGGTTGTTCGGGTTATTCGCGGAGTTGTCCCACGCGGTAGTAAGGACCAGCTTAGTGCCTTTCGGGACGAATTCGAAGTCCTTGAACTGGTAGCGCGTCTGCCAGTTGAAGTCGTAGTTCGGCACGTCGAGCCGGACCTTCGAGGTGCCGTCCGGATAGACGGCCTCGTACTTGGCGGCCTTCCCGCGCACGTGCATGTGCGGCATCATGGAGACGATCTTCGAATCTTCCTCGAAGGTGTACTCGGTCTTGATGCTGTAGTTCGCATCGCCCGCCGGGATGCGAAAATCGAAGCGGCCGAGGCTCTCATCGCGCAGGACGTGTGAAATTTTCGCGTCCTTGGGATAGAACACAATCGCCGCTTCGGACTGGTCGTAGGTGCCCGTGCCAGGGCCCGGCTCTTTGTGGTAGTGCATCTGCCAGGTCACGTTGGTGTCGGGATTCAGCAAGCGGCCCATGCCGTCGGGGAACACGGTGGGGTCGTTGCCCGGCGCGATGCCGCCGAGCGGCGTCGCGATGATGTGGTGCACAACCTTGCTGCCCGGGCGGAACTCAATCGCCTTGATCCAGCGCGGCTCGGGAAGCATCTCTTTCGTGATCGTCGAGTTGAAGTACTCGTAGGTATCGACCACGTCGTCGTTCACGAAGAAGGGTTTCTCGCTCATCTTCAAGACGACGTCCGGCGTGCCGATGCTCCAGCCTTCGCCCTGCGGCCACGCCTTCACTTCCGGCGCGTCGCTCGGGTTGCCCTTGACCGCGCCCGACTTCGCCCAGGCCACAAGCGTGTCCGCCTCGGCCGGGGTGATGGTGCGCTCGTTCAGGAACACGCCGTGTTGCTCTTTCGAGGCGTGCCACGGCGGCATCTTCTTCGTCGAGACGTTGTCGGCGATCGCCTTCGCCCAGGGGCGCGTGCTCTCGTAGGTGGTGAACGCCATCGGCGCGACCATGCCGCCGAGGTTCGCGCCACCTTCGCGGTGGCACACTTGGCAGTTCGCCGCGAGTATCGGTAGCACGTCCTGGTAGAACGTCACTTTCTTGGACGCCGCGACCTCGTCGGCGTTTGCGCCCGACAGGACGGCGGCACAGGCCGCTCCCGCCAGTCCGAGCCATTGCAATGTTCTCATGAAAATCTCTCCCAACTCTCGGTAATCCGAGATTTTGCCGCGTGTTTGAAGAGACCCGGCCTACGTTTGACCATGTCTCGACGATGCTCGAAGTCTATCCAATCTGCGCTATCAGGTGCGATCCGGCTGCGCCCGGTTACTGCAGGTTCGCCACTTAAACCCGCGAAGGGGACATGCGGTGTCGTACGCCAGCCCGTTTTGGCGAACCCTACGGCGAAATCCGAGCGGCCTGTGTATCGCAGCTCGGCGCATGGTTAATCCGATCTACTTGATGCGATTGACTTTACGTCGCACGCTCGCTAGAGTCTTGTCTATGCGTGGAGCGATGTCGTACACCCGCGTCGGCCGGATTACCGGCCGCCT
>VFKU01000773.1 GCA_009885415.1 Rhodothermota bacterium | reverse complement strand
CGAGATCCTCGGCCGGCTGCTCGCCCGGCTGCCAGACCTCGTGTGTGGCGCGGCGTGAACGAAAGACCTGTCCGCGGACTGCGCCCTTGCCGAGCTTGCTCACCAGCTTGTGCCAGCCGAGCGGCGTCTTCATGCTGTTTGCTTCGGAGCCGATGCCCGACGCCGAAGACGCACAGCGCGCCTGAAATACCAAGCGGCCGTCCTGAACAATGCGCAGCATCTGCTCGCCGACGGACACCCATACGCCGAGTCCCGTGCCCGCGCGCGCGGTCCAGTCTTTGGATTGCAGTAGCGTCCACTGCTCGGCGGAGAGTTCGCCGCGGCCGTGACTGATCTCGTTTCTGATCATGATCGGTTCTCCGATTTCTCCTTCGACCCAAGCGCCGATCCCCGGCGGCAGCAGCAGGCTCACGCCGGTGGCGCGGGCGTAGTGCATCGAGGTTCGTCCCTGCGGTATCGGGAACGACAAGGACATCTCGTCGAGGCCCACTGGAATCCGCGGTGCCGCCTGCACGCCATGCCAGCCGAAGTCCGCGGGACCGAGTCCGGCGACGTACTGCGGAATGAGATAGAGCGCGCTCGCGTCCCACGACGCATCTTGCGAGAAAGCGAGCAGATCGCAGCCGAGCCGAATCTGCCCCGCGCGGAAGCACGCTTCGATCACATAGGGCCGAAAGCGATCGGCCCCGTTGACGCCGTCGCGCCGGATCAGCGCGAAGATTTCTTCGTGGCGTTCGGCGGAAACGAGTCCGAAATTCAGGGCGAGCGCGTTCGAGAGTACCGAGTGAGTCGAGAGTCCCGGCGCGTCGCGGTACAGCTTTGCGTCCGCGTCCCAGAACGTCGCACCAAAAGCCGCTTGCGATTTCGCGGCGGCGGCAGCGTAGTCGCCCGAAGGCAGGCCCAGTTCCGCTGCGAGGATCTTCATTGTCGAGAGCGCGTGGCAATAGAAGGCGTTCAACACCGCGTTCGGCGCGGCGGCGGCCTCGGGCGGAAAACCAGCGAGCAAGTCTTGCGGCCACGCGGGCAATCGCGACGCGTCGAGCAAGCCGTTCGCGCCGAGCGCCGCGCCGAAATGCGCCATCAGCTCAGGCAGCGCGTAGGCCGCAAGCGCGCGGGCGTAGTCTGCGTCACCGGTGTGCAGATAATACGTGTGCAACATCTGCGGCCACAGGAGCGAGTACGCCGCGAGCGGACGCTGCGTCCCTTCGTCCTCCGGCACTGGCGAAGGAAAAAAAATACGCTCGATGCCCGCGCGAAGCACGCTCGTATCCCCGGTATACCAGAGATACGCGCGCCCCGTCAGCGCCATATCCCCCCAGAAGGGTCCGACCGGTGCGACAAGCTCCGAGGCGAAACCTTCCTTGTGGCGACGCCCTATAGATAGTGCCGCGTGTTGCCATGCAGACTGAAGGCCAGCGTCGGAAGAAGTATAGCGAGCGGTAAAGAGCGGTTCGTCGAGCGCCAAGCGCGGCACGAGCGGAGCGGCGACGGCGGGAGGATCGCGCTCCTGCGCGAGCGCAGGCGGCGCGGACACGTCCGTCTGTGCGCATAGCGCGAGCGTAAGTAGAAGTGATGCGAGCAAGAGCGCTTGTCCCCCGAGAAGCGTCCGGGTATGGTAGCAGTGCGCGGCTGCGCAAGGCCAATCCGGAGTGCGCGGAAGGCCGGTGTCACGCGGAGTTGACATCGCGCGGAGCGCTCCGGG
>VFKU01000888.1 GCA_009885415.1 Rhodothermota bacterium | reverse complement strand
GACGCGAATCGTGTCGCCGATGCCCTCGGCGAGCAGAAGCCCCATCGGCACGGCCGACCACACGACGCCGCGCAGGCCCATGCCCGCCTCGGTGAGTCCAAGGTGCAGCGGCTGGTGCGTGCGCTTCGCGAGTTCGCGGTAGATCCACACGAGATGCACCGGCCGCGAAATCTTGCAGGATATAATGATCTGGTCCTCGCGCAGGCCGCTCGCGATCGCGAGTTCGGTCGATTGCAGCGCGGACTCGAGCATGCACTCATTGATGATTTCCTCGGAGTCCTTGCCGAGGTTGTGATCGGTGTTCTCTTGCATCCGGCGCATCACGAGTTCCTGGTTCAAGGAACCGGCGTTCACGCCGATGCGCACCGGCTTGCCGTGGTCCGCGGCGATCTTGCAGATGGTCGTGAATTGCGGGTCGCGCTTCTTCCCTGCGCCGACGTTGCCAGGATTGATACGGTACTTGTCGAGCGCCGCCGCGCAGTCGGGGTATTGCGTCAACAGCACGTGGCCGTTGTAGTGAAAATCGCCAATCATGGGCGCGGTGCAGCCCGCATCGCGCACGCGCCGGCGAATCTCCGCCACGGCCTGGGCGGCCTCGTGCACGTTCACGGTGATTCGCACCAACTCCGAGCCGGCCTCGGCCAGCTCAACAATCTGCCGCGCAGTCCCTTCGGCGTCGGCCGTGTCGGTGTTCGTCATCGACTGAATGACGACTGGCGCGCCCCCGCCAACGCGGACGCCTCCCACACTAACACTGATTGTCGATTTGCGCGGTTGAATCACGTATTCCATGGGGTCAGATTTTATCAAAATTAATCGTCGTTGTTGTCGCGGACTGGTTTCCTTCTTTCCCCGGTCACCCAGTATTCATAATACCTTGGCGCGAGAAACGCGATGGCGAGCAACGAAATCGCACACAAAATCGTTGTGCGCTTTTTGACGAAGAGCAAATGATTGATCTCGCCCTCCGAGGCGTAGCGTTCGGCTCCGTGATTTACAAGGACGACTTCCGTCCAGCCCTGCTTTTCATCCGGCGACGTCGGAAGGTCCGAGTAGTATTTCCAATCAGTCATCGCCAAGTTGCTTAATGAAGCAATGAACGTGAACATCGCCAGCACTAGAATGGTCTTGCGGATCATATCCGGATCCCGAAGTTTCCCAGTATCTCCGTATCTTACGCCTGTATCGCGCCCGAAACCGGCGCGTCCCACGCGAGCGCGCGGTGCTCGGCGAGGCGCGCATCCATCGTGGCTCCCATCGCATCGGGAAAAGGCGCCGTGCGGCGCGCCTTGAGGTCGGCGCAGGTGACCAACACCTCCGAGCTCGCCGCGACGTTGCCGCGGGTCTCGTTCGCCATCCAATACTTATTGTGCAGGCGCTTGGGGGTGCGGTGGACGATGCGCGCGTAGACAGCGATGGAATCGCCTTCGCGCACTTCGGCGAGGTAATCCACCACCTGCCGCAAAACCCAATTACCGCGGCCTTGCTCAAGCATCGTGTGGACGTCCGCGCCGAGATACTGCATGAAACCGTGCGCGGCCTTTTCCCACAGCGCGAAGTAATAGCGCACGTTCATGTGGCCGTAGGCGTCGATGTAATCGTAGGGAATCGTCTCGCGGTGGCAGAGCGGGAGCTGGCGGAGCTGCTCCAGCGTCGGGACGGTCGGCGCGCCGGACTTACTCATTACTTCGTGGCCGCCTTCTCGCGGGTCGTTCGGCGTGCCTTGTTGAGTTCACGGCCTTCGTCGGCACTGCCGCACGAACCGCAGCCGCCGCAGGACTTGATCTTCTCGGTGAGGATGTCTACTTCGATGCGGCCGTT
>VFKU01000043.1 GCA_009885415.1 Rhodothermota bacterium | reverse complement strand
TGAAATGAGGACGCACAAGCGTCTTCTGGACATATTGAGTCCGACGGCCCAGACGGTAGACGCGCTGATGAAGCTCGATCTGCCGGCCGGGGTTGACGTCGAAATCAAGCAAAAGTAACCGGGACTCTGTTGAGATCGAACGATGGTTGACGGACTGATCGGAAAAAAACTCGGCATGACGCGCCTGTTCACGGGCGATGGCCGGTGGATTGATGTCACGGTGCTCGAAGCGGGCCCGTGCACGGTGGTGCAGCGCAAGACGAAGGACCGCGACGGCTACGACGCGGTTCAGCTTGGGTTCGGTGAACTCAAGGAGACGCGCTGCAACAAGCCACTGAAGGGCCACTTCTCCAAGGCCGGTATCGCGCCCAAGAAAAAGTTGCAGGAAGTGCGGGTCGCCAAGGACAGCGCGCTCAAGACCGGCGACGAGGTCAAGGCGGACATCTTCACCACCGGCGACCGCGTGGACGTGTGCGGCGTGTCGAAGGGCAAAGGCTTCCAGGGCGTCATCAAGCGCTACCACTTCGGTGGCGGACCCGCGGGGCACGGCTCGATGTTCCACCGCGCGCCCGGCTCGATCGGTCAGCGGCAGACACCGGCCAAGGTGTACCGCGGCAAGAAGATGCCAGGCCGCATGGGCACGGACCGCACGACGATTCGCAACCTTGAAATCGTCAACGTCGACGCCGAACGCAACCTGATCATCGTCCGCGGCTGCGTCCCCGGCGCGACCGGCGGCCTGGTGACGGTCAGCAAGACCACGAAGAGGAAGGCGTAATTATGGCCTCGGCACGCATGTATAAATCGGACGGGAGCGAAGCGGCCCGGATCGAGCTGAACAAGGCCGTTTTCGACATCGAGACCAACGAGGGCCTGGTCCACCAGGTCGCGATGGTGCTGATGAACAACAAGCGCCACGGCACGCACGACACCAAGACCCGCAAGGACGTCAGCGGCGGCGGCAAGAAGCCTTACGCCCAAAAGGGCACGGGCAACGCGCGCCACGGCAGTATCCGCGAACCGCAGATGAAGGGCGGCGGCACGGTCTGGGGTCCACACCCGCGCAGTTACCGTCAAGACGTGAATCTCAAGATGCGCCGCAAAGCAATTTGCTGCATGCTCAGCGATCGGCTGCGCAACGATGCCTTGTGCGTCGTGGACGGCCTCAAGGGCGTGATGCCCAAGTCCAAGCCGGTGGCGGAGTTGGTGGCGAAGATTTCGCCGGAAGGCCGCAAGACCTTAATCGTTTCAGCTGGGATCGACAAGGCCCTGATCGCGTCGGTCGGCAATCTTGAGGGATTGACGGTGCGCACGGCGGGCGACGTGAATGCGCTCGACCTGCTGAACGCGCGCCGCGTGATTGTGCTGAAGGAAGCGCTGGCCCAGCTCGAGGAGCGCCTTATATGAACACCAGTCATCCCTATCACGTCATCAAGGCGCCGGTGCTCTCCGAAGAAGCCAGCATCCAGATCGCGGCGCACAACAAGTACACATTCAAGGTCAATCCAG
>VFKU01000690.1 GCA_009885415.1 Rhodothermota bacterium | reverse complement strand
TCGGTGCAAAGAGCGCGCCGAGGTGTACGCCTTCCATCACCGCCGCGAAGAGAACTATGAACACGCCGAACACGAGACCAATGAGTGTGATTGGATCCATAGACAACTCCTTGTATGCCCCCCGGCACGCCAGCGAATTCAGAGCGGACGAAATGTCTGCATCAAGGGGCCGTGTGTGAGATACACGGCACTTTCCCCCATGAGAAAGATACATCAAACCCGCCCGATTGTCCATTCTCCCCGGAAATCGCCGCGTTTTTTGGGCCTGCCGGGATGCGATACAAGCGTCTTTCGGCTATGATTGCATTCGGCGAACTGGGGTGAACATCAGGATATGCCGGCCGACGGAGGTGCCATGACGCGCAAAGACCGCATCCAATGGATGATTCTCGCCGTCCTCCTGATCTTCCTCGTAGTCATTTTCATTTGGAATGCGTTGCAGCCCGAATCGGGGCCATCCGGCCGCATCCCCGTCATTGACGAGGTCGTGCGCCGCCGGGGACTTTGAGGTTTTGTCAGTCCTCGAGCGTGAGCACTTCGATCTGAGTGTTCGTGTAGATGCAAATCCCCGCCGCGATCTCCAGCGCCTCGCGCACCACTTGCTCCGCAGGAAGGTCGGAGTGACGCAAGAGTCCCCGCGCGGCTGCGAGCGCAAAGGGCCCGCCCGATCCGATCGCCAACACGCCATCGTCCGGCTCGATGATTTCTCCCGAGCCCGCGATCAGCAGTGACTTCTCGCGATCGCACACGGCCAGGTGCGCCTCGAGTTGACGCAGAAATTTGTCGGTCCGCCATTCCTTGCCGAGTTCCACCGCCGCGCGCATGAGGTTGCCGTTGAATTCCTTCAGCTTGCCCTCGAAGCGATCGAAAAGCGTGAACGCGTCCGCCACCGAACCCGCGAAACCGGCGAGCACCTTGCCCTCCGCCAGCCGCCGCACCTTCGTCGCCCGGGTCTTCATCACCGTATTGCCGAAAGTCACCTGCCCGTCGCCGCCGATCGCGACACGACCGTCCTTGCGCACCGAAATTACCGTCGTCGCGTGAAAGGTTTCCATCACCGCCTCCGCACATGTTTGTACCAGAACCCGCCGCGCGGAGCAACGCGCAGCTAATTCGCCGCGGCGGCCCCCGGCGTGCGCTCCGGCAGTCCGATCGCAAGACGCGCCAGCGCGATCGTCACGTCCACCACCGGTTTGCTCGCGTCCTGCACGTTGCACAGCACCGCCACGACGACGCCGTGGTCGGGATAGATCGAAAAATTCGTGCTCGTGCCCGATTGCCCGCCGTCGTGCGTCACGATACGGCCGTAGTCCTTGCTGTCGAACACCATCCAGCCCAGCGCATACGGAGTGCGTTTGCCCCCGGCCGGGGGCGTCCCAAGCGGAGGCACCACTTGCATGCGGTCCATGCTCGCCTTCGACAGCAGCGCGTGATTTTCCAAGGCCAGCCCGAATCGAAGCAGATCCGCCGCCGTCGACTGAATGCCGCCGCCGGGATACCGCACACTCGCGTCGTCGTCCGCGTCCGCCACCGGACCCGACGCACTGCGGCGATACAATTTCGCCTTGTTCGGCGTATCCAGGCCTTTCACTTCGAGATTCGTGTGCTCCATTCCCGCCGGGCCCCAGACGTGTTCCCGCATATAGTCGGCGTACTTCTCGCCCGAGGCCGACTCGATGCACGCGCCGAGCAGGGTGTACCCATAGGTCGTGTATAGATATTGGTCGCCCGGCGCGAATGCGAGCGGACGATCCTTGAAGAGATTCATCGCATCGAGTAGCGTTGCGTAGTGGCTCATCGGACGGTTCTCGACGCCGAGATAGTGCCGCATGCCCGACGTGTGACTCAGGACGTGGCGGATGAGAATCTCACCTTCCGGCTTTTCGGGCCACGACGCCACGTATTTTCGTACGGGCGCTTCCAGGTCGAACTTTCCCTGCTCCACCAACTGCATCGCCGCCACCGCCGTCATCGGCTTCGAGACCGACGCGAGCCGGTGGACCATGTCCGGGTTCGCCGCGACCTTATTCTCGACGTCCATGAAACCCGCCGCACCGACCCAAACGATCTTTCCGTCCCTCGCGATCCCCGCGCTTAGCGCCGGCAGCCCAGCCTCCGCCACCGCCCTATCGAGCACCCCCTGCGCCCGCGCGCCAAGCCCGTCCTCCGCCGCGACGGCGAACGAAAGGCCACAAGAGATAAGTACAGCGGCAATCGGTTTGAATCGCGCGGAGAAAATCCTCAACATGGCGGCCTCCTACGGAAAGTGTTTCGAACTCGCATACGGTTCGCGTTGCTTAGACGTCCCGCCGCGATAAAGGTTTATTCCTTGTCCTCCGCCAGCCCCTCCACACCTGTACTCCCGCCCGCACCGCTAACCGCACGAGGTCCCATTCGGATTTTGGCCGCGTTAGGCGCCCTGTTCCTGGCTGGCGCCGCGGCACCGGCCGTGCTCGCGCTTTTTGCCCGCGGGTGGGTCCTCGCCGAAATCGCCACACACTTCCGCGTGTACTACGCCATCTCGGCGATCGCCGCCGTGGTCGCGTT
>VFKU01000314.1 GCA_009885415.1 Rhodothermota bacterium | reverse complement strand
TTCGCGAAAACCCTTCACGGGCCACATCCGTGCATTGGCCAATCGGGGACTCTTGAAGCGGCGGCGCGGGCCGAGTTCGGGCATTTCGGCCAGTAAGCGGCACGCTTCTTCCGCCGCGTTGCGAAAACGGCGCGCGGTTTCGAGATCCGATTGCTCGGCGAGGTAGACGAAGTGCTTGATGAGATCGCGCTTGGCTTCGGTACGGCGATAGACTCTCGGACTCACCGGGCCTTCTTCGCGGCGAGGACTTTCAACGCCTCCGTTTCGATGTCATCCCAGTCCGCGGGTGTCATCTCAACGTCCTCACCCTCCAGACCGCGGAGTAATTCCTTCTCCAACATGTCTTGCGCGACTTCTTCGGCATGATCGAGCGCACGCAGGGCGCTGCCGAGGAGATCGTCGACCGAACTGAACCGTCCAGCCGCTAATCGCTGCTCGATCTCTTTCTGTATATTCGAAGAAATCTTGTCCATTGGGACATTATACACGACCACCGGGTTTCACCTGCCAAACGAGGTCACATTACGATGCACACACGAGACGAAATAATTACCCGGCTGAAAGCCCGTTTCGACGAAGTCGCGGCGTGGTTCGCCCAGCGGCCGGACGCCACCTTTTGCAAAGGGCCGGCGGGTCGTTGGACCGAAGGGCAGACGCTCGACCATCTGATCCTAAGCGCGAAGCCGCTGAATTTGGCGCTGCGCTTGCCGCGGCTCGCGCTGAAGATGCGGTTTGGTACTACGACGAAGCCGAGCGAGACGTTGGAGAAGTTGGCGGTGCGTTATGAAGAATTGCTCGCCGCGGGCGGCAAGGCGTCGGGGCAGTTCCTGCCGCCGGAGGTGCGGCTGGAAGACAAGTCGCGACTGATCGACGACTTGCGCGAACAGGGCCGGAAGCTGGTTGACGTGACGGGCGAGTGGGACGAGGCGGACTTGGACAAGTACGTCCTCCCCCATCCCCTGCTCGGCAACCTGAGCATTCGCGACATGCTGCTGTTCACGTACTACCACATGGCGCATCATCTGGATATTCTCAAGCGGGACTATTAAGCAGTACGCTCTCGGGATATTGTCCCCTTCGGCGAACCGTGGTATCTTCGCTGCGTTCGGAGTTCGTCCCTTATCTCGGGCGTGAGGGGATGTTTTGACCACACTCCTCCCCTCTTTTCCGAATGTGTGTATGAAGCAACGTGGAGGATTGGGTACATGGGTTATCTCGAAGACTCTCTCGCCGAAGGGGAACGCGTCGTGGCGAAATTCCATCAGCATTGGACCGTTTGGATCGCGCCCTTCTTCATGACGATCGTGATTCTGCTGATCCCCTTTGCACTGATTGCGGCCATTCGCATCCGGACGCAGGAGCATGGAGTCACCACCAAGCGCATCGTCTTCAAGCGCGGCTTCATTGCACGCGAGACCGAGGAAATGAAACTGAGCTCGGTAGAGACCGTCGAAATCAGCCAAACGGTCTGGGGACGAATCCTCGGATTCGGCGAAGTCCAGATCACCGGGCGGGGCACCAGCGACCTCGTCATGAAGAGAATCGCCGATCCACTCGGCGTGAAAAAAACGATTGAAAGCGTCCGATCCACGGAACCGTGAGGGTCGTCGCTAACGCGAGACGTGGGCAATAGCAACAAGATTGGAGTTTCACGATGAATCGATCGATGCACGCTAGGATCACCGCTCTGGTCGCCATTCTTCTGATCGGGGCGAACCCGCTTGGCTTCGCCCAATCGCCGGCCTTCACGCAAGACCAAGTCGCTGCCGGCCGCGCTGCCTATCGGCAGTCCTGCGCCGTGTGTCACGGTCAGCGCCTCGAAGGTTTGCAAATATCGCCGAGTCTCGCCGGCGATCGCTTCGACCGGACGTGGCGCGGGAAACCGGCGAGCATCCTCGCCTTTCACCTGCGGCGCATGCCGCAAGAGCCCGCAGGAAAACCCGGCAGCCTGAGCGAAGAGACCTACACGAATCTGCTTGCCTACATCCTGCAATCGAACGGGTTCACGCCCGGCGAGACTGCGCTGCCTGCGGAGATCGACGCCCTCGCCAAACTCACCATTCCGAAGAAGGAAGGCGTCGAGCTCGATCCCGACGCGCCCGTACCCGGCGCGGCGGAGGCTTCGGAGGCGTTGAAAAATCTCTCCCCTGTGACGGACGCGATGCTGAAGAATCCCGCGCCCGGCGATTGGTTGCAGTGGGGCCGCAGCTACGACGGCCAAAATTTCAGCCCGCTCACGCTAATCGATCGCGACAACGTCAAGGAACTCAAATCCGCCTGGCGCGCGCCGCTGAAGGGCGGGATGGGCATGCCGATGCCGCTGGTCCACGACGGCATCATGTTCCTCCTGACCTTCCCGGACACCGTGCTGGCGCTCGACGCGGCGAAGGGAACGGTGTTGTGGCGGCACGAGAGCGAGGTGCCGACGGGCTCAAGCCAGAAAACGAGCCTCGCGCTCGCCGGCGACAAAGTTATCGTGCCCACCTCGGACTTGCACGTGCTCGCGCTGAACGCCAAGACCGGCGCCGTCGTCTGGAACCACGCGATCGCGACGGAAGTGAAATCCGCCGGCCGCGGCACCTACCAAATCCGCAGCGCGCCGATGGTCATCGGCAACAAAGTCATCCAGGGCGTCACGGCGAGCTTCGTCCCGCGCGGCGGCTTCATCGTCGCGCTCGACATCGACTCCGGCGCGGAGCTCTGGCGTTTCAACACGATCGCGCGGCCCGGCGAGCCCTTCGGCGACACCTGGAA
>VFKU01000512.1 GCA_009885415.1 Rhodothermota bacterium | reverse complement strand
TGTCGGCCCGCCGATCGTGGTACAGGCCAAAGGCGACGCGCAAGGAAGTATTGCCCTGCAGATCAGAGTTTCCGCCGGGGCAGAAGAACAAATCGCCACGATCCAGGCGTGGGTGCAGCAGAACGCGCCGCGCGGCAATCCGCAGGACGCGCCGGCCGCAGTCGAGTTCAAGGAAGGCTGGTTCATTGGCAAGCCGGATCTTGAGTTGTCCTTTCCTGAGCCCTTCCTCGTGCAAGACGAGGTGCAGGACTTGTATCACAATATCGACGTGAAGCTGACGCAAGAGCAGCTTCCCGCGGACAAGTGGGTCAAGGCGGTCGAGTTCCGTCCAGGCAGCAACGCAGTGCACCACATCATTGCGTATGCGAGCGCGCCCACGGCGAAGCAAACAGCCGCCAGCGCCGAAGACGAGACGGATGACGAGTTCCTTCGCGATCGTGTGATGATCGGCGGTCTCGCGCCGGGCACGGACCCGGGTTACTATCCGGAGGGCTTCGCCTTCCCGATGAAGAAGGACTCGACGATTACCTTCGCGATGCATTACCACAAGGAAGCCGGCCCGGGCACGGCCGTGCAGGACGATTCCGTGATGGCGATTCAGTTCACGGACAAGGCCCCGACGCACGAAATGATGATCACGAACATGGCGCACGGCGCCTTTGAAGTGCCGCCGAACACGAAGGACTGGTATGTGGTCGGCGCGAAGACTTTCGCGCAGGACATCGTGCTGGTCAATCTCTTCCCGCACATGCACTTGCGCGGGCAGTGGAGTCGCTACACGGCGTTCTACCCCGATGGCACCTCCGAGGTGTTGCTCGAGACGCCGCAGTACGACTTCAACTGGCAGGAATACTACTACTACAAAGACCCGAAGAATATCCCCGCGGGCACGCGCATCGAGTTCGAGATGAAGTTCGACAACTCGCCGGAGAGGGGCGCGGCGGCCGGCTTTAATGCCGGAGTGCCGGTGCACTTCGGCGGGCCGACGACCGAAGAGATGGACCTCGGCTGGTACACCTACGTGAACGCCGACGGGTCGTCCCCGCACACCGCGAACGGCGCGGACGAGTAATCGAGGATCAGGCCGGCGCGAGCAGGGCCGGAGCGAACATTCGGCGGGGGAGCACCGGCAGAGGGCCGGGTTCCCCCGCCTTCTTACGCCGCGCGGCTGCGGGCGAAGGGTCAGAAACTGAAACTGGGCGCGTTTTTCCCGATGAGGACGAAAATCATGCAATCTGGATGGGTACGTAAGGCCGCAGGTATCGCGCTGGTGTGCGCCGTGTCACTCTCCCCGATGGCGCGGGCGGAGAAGGCCGCCGCCACGCAGCTCGCCACGAGCGAGGCGCAGGACTTTTTGGGCACGTGGAGACTTTCGATCGAGGTCATGCAGCGCAAGATTGATCTCTTCCTGACGATCGTGGATGTCGGCGGAAAAGTGGGGGCCACGCTGGATTCCGAGCGCCAGCCGGAGCCGTTGGCGATTTCTGAAATCGCCAAGACACCGGAAGGCGGGCTCGATATGAACTCGGAGTTGAGCTTCGGCCCGAGTTTCAAGCTGTCGATTAATATTGCACTCAAGCTGGAGGCGGGCCAACTGACCGGCCGCATCAAGGACAAGGGCGGGATTTTCGACGCGCCCCTCCTCGGCACGAAGATGACGCCGGAAGAAATAAAGGCGGTGCAGGGAAACCGGCCGTCGGCCACCGAAGCGCGCGCCAATTACGACGGCAAGCGCATCCGCATCGCGTTTGCGGACATCAAACAGGGCACGAGCGACTGGGAGCTTTTCCAGAAGGTGGCGGAGGGTCAGGTCTACGGCTATACGCTGAGCCGCGCCACGAAGATGTACACGGACTTGGATTTGAAGTTCGGCGATGTGGTCGTGAAGAAGGAAAACGTCGCTCCGAATTATCCGGGCGTGTATAGCTTGTGGATGAAGAAGTCGGGCGACGGTTGGAAACTGGTGTTCAATAATCAGCCGGACATCTGGGGCACGCGGCACTTGGACGAGCATGACGCCGCCGAGATTCCGCTCACGGAGTCGAAAGTCACGGGCCCGCCGGCAGAGAAGTTCAAGATCGAATTGGCCCAGACCCCGGCCGGCGGCACGCTCCGCTTGCTCTGGGGCGACAGGAAATGGGAAGCGAACTACGACCTGGTCCAGTAGCGGTCGCCTAAGCGTTTGAATTCGGCGCCCCCGGCGTGAAGGCCGGGGGCGCTTCAGTTTTTGTATGATTGAATGAAATTACCTTGCTGCGGTGACTCCAAGACATGCGTGTCGTGCATCTAAATGTTTCACCGGGCTGGCGCGGAGGCGAGCGGCAGACCCTTCTCCTGATGCACGGCCTGCGCGCGCTGG
>VFKU01000356.1 GCA_009885415.1 Rhodothermota bacterium | reverse complement strand
GTCACCGTCCGCGACCGCGACACCATGGACCAAGTCCGCATGACGATGGACGAGGTCCCCGCCTGGCTCGACCAACGCGTCAACCCCGCTTAACCGCGGAGCCGCACTCGTTCGCAAACATGCTCCGGGGACTTCATGACCACTTCCTCGATCCCGTGTCCATCCCCCACTGACACGACCGAATCGCGCACAGCGGCCCGACCCGACCGGATATCGTCGATCGATCACTACCGAGGCTACGCGATCTTCGGAATGATTCTCGTCAACTACCTCGGTGGTTTCGATTCGATGCCCTGGCAATTCAAGCACCATGATCATCGCATGAGCTACGCCGACACCATCGCACCCTTATTCATGTTCGTCGTCGGCATGGGCATGAGACTCTCCCTGCAACGTCGCTCGCTCAACGGACATACCACCCCGGCCTACACCGCGGCCCTGCGCCGAAATATCACGCTCATCGCGGTCGGCATTGTGCTCTACGGTCCAAGGCTGGAAAATTGGCTCTACTGGTGGGATGCGCTGGTGGACATCGGCTTCGCCGGCATCCTGGCCTTGCCGTTTTTAATGCGCAGCGTGCTCGTCCGCACCGCTGCGGCCATCGGCTATCTCGTCCTGTTTCAATCGATCTCCATGACGACCGCCTACGGCGAATGGACGCTGTCCAACAGCATCGACGGGGGACCGCTCGGTCCGCTGAGCTGGGCTACCCTCCTGCTCTTCGGCACGATCCTGCAGGACCTCAGTGTCTCGAAGAACTCTCGCAAAATAATTACAGGGTGTCTCGCGTGGGGACTGGCGCTGAGCGCGGCAGGATGGATGCTCCACCTAAGTTGGCCGGGCCTAAAAGCCGAATGGCCCTTCAGCCAGCGCGGCATGACCGCCCCCTATCCCCTGTACTCGGCCGGGCTCTGTTTTCTAGGATACCTGCCGTTTTATTGGTGGTGCGACGTAAAAAAACGGAACATTCCGCATTTGCGCACGCTGGGGATGAACGCACTGGTCGTATATATCGTGCAGCAGGCGCTGAGCGACCTGCACGGATCTTTTGTCGTAGGACGTGACAGCCAACCGGTGATGGCCGCGATCGGATTCGTCGCATTTTACCTGACATGCTACGCCGTGGCCTGGCGCCTCAGAAAAGACGGCGTAATCATTCGGCTCTGACCCGCGCGCCAAATTCCAAAGACCCAATTCATCGAGGTTTCCACACCCTCCACCGGCCCCATCCGAAAACACTGGAGCCAATCGGCTACAACGCCGCCCGCCTGATCGCCCGGGCCGCGAATGCCGCAGTCACGCTGAAGACGAGGACCATGATGCCCGCTTCGATGCCGATACTGGCGACAACGGTGTCCGGCTGGACACCAGCGGACTCGAGCATCATCCAGCCTTGGACGGCGTGCGGGACGCCGGTGGCCACGGGGGTAATCGGCACGTAGCTGACGATGGCGAGCGCGCACTTCGCCGCGGCGACGAGCGCGAAGCCGACGCCCACCCCGAGCGCACGAAAGATCAGCACGATCGCGAAGAGGTCGAGGGCCTTGGCGAAGACTGTCAGCACCGTGAGCTCGGCCGGCGCACGTAGAAAGGATCGCAGCTCACCGCTCGTCCCCGCGAGCGCGGTGAGGACAGTGCGCAGGCGCGAAGCCTCCGGCGCGCGCGCTGCCATCGCATCAAGGAGATCGCGCCGCGTCAAGACGTAAAATCCGAAGACGCTCGCGGCGATCGTGACGCTGACGATTGCCGCGTAAGCCCCGGCGGACAACAGCCCGGTGAAAACAAGTCCAACGAGGCCGAAAGCCAGCGTGACAAGGACTTCGAGGACGCGATCGAAAAGGATCCATCCCGCGAGGCGCGTAGTGCGATGCCGTTTCCACAGCAGCGGCAAGAACTCGCCGACGCGCGCGGGCGACCACACGCCCGCGCTCCGCGAGAGAAAATACACGCCGATCGCATGACGCCCCGCGCCCAGCGCGCGCCGCCACTTCCACATGCGCGTCACCGCGCCCGCGCCCGTGAGCGCCGCCGCCGCCGCGACCAAGCCTAAGTCCGCATGGACAAGCGCGTCCCCCACTTTGCGCCAGCCGATAATCCACACGGCGGCGAAATAGACCGCGAAGGCCAGGCCGATGAGCAGGTAGCGCCCGGGGCCGCCGCGTTTGGGCGCGATCGCCGCGGCGCCGTTCTCGTTGGGCGCGGCCTCACCGGCGAGCTCCGCCGGCGGCGCCTCGCGCGCCGTCACGGCGCGGACCCTTCGCCCCAGGCGTACACGGTCACGTCGGCCGAGGACGCCTCATCCACCTTGCGCATGTGCGCCTGCACCCACGCGATGTCCTCGGAAAGGTCGCCCCAGGGCGCGCCCTCGTAGTTCCGCTCGAAGCGCCACCACTCGGCGATGAAATAACCGCGCGGATGTGTCGCCACAAAGGCCGCGAGCTGCTCGATGCCCGGCAATCCCGGCAGGCCCGACTCGACGCTTTCCCACGGCAACGAGCGCGAGGGATACCACTCGTCCACGCGCCCGGCGTAATACCGCACCGGCAGATACGAGGTCGTCACGATCACCGCACCGTCCGCATTCGCGCGCGCCTTCACCCATTCACACGGTCCGCGCCAGTCGGGATGCTGCGTGGCTAGCGTCGTATGCACGCCGCGCGCCGCATCGAGCGAGTTACCCACGTTGCGCGCGGCCGAGACCCCCAGCCGCACGAGGAAGACCACGGCTACCAGCGCGACTGCCTTCCGCGCCCAACCCGGTTTCGGCTGCAACAACCACGCGCATAAGGTATAGACCCCGCAGGCCCACGCAGCGACGTAGAAGGGGTAGGCAAAAAACATGAAGCGCGGCCAGCGATAGCCGATCAGAAAGGTCAACACGAAAATCGGCGCCCAGAAGGCGAGCGCGGCATAGGCCCCGCGCCAGCGCCCGCGCCAAAGCATCGCGCCCGTGCCGCCGAGGGCGAGCAGAAGGAAGCCCCTGCCCAAATTCAGCCGCAACCAGTCAATGTAATACAAGCGATGTTCGCGCTCGGTAAACACGATTTTTCCGCCGAGTCCGCCATTGTCGATGACTGCCTTGCGATCGACCGTGTTCATCAACACATCAATGAGGCCGATCCCTGTTAGACCGGCCAGCGCGATCCCCGCGAGGATCCACGTCCACCGCGTCTTCCATCGCCGCGCGGCGAAAGCCTGTCCCACGGCATACGCGCCCGGCGCCGCGAGGAAAATCAGCGCGTGGTACGAGGTCAACACGCCGAGCAAGAAGGCCGCGATCGCGCCGATGGCCGGCAACGCCGCCGCGCGCAAGGACTTCGCCTCGGTGAGCCGCCAGAACGCGCCGATGTGCAACAAGTACAAGGTCTGATGCAGCGTATAGAAGCGCGCCTGCCGCGCCCAGGCCACGTTCCACGGCGAGAGCGCCATGCCCACCGCCGCGATGAGCGCGACCGGACGTCCCGCGATCGGCCGTAACACCCAATACGTCAGTGCGACGTTCAACGCCGACAGCAGCACGCTCGGAGATCGGACCACCGCCTCGCCCGCGCCGAAGAGTTTGATGGCAACAGCCAAGATCAGATGGAAGAGCGTGCCGTTGTAATACGGCTCACCGCTGGGCAAGGCCGCGCGGCCCGTCTCGGCGATGCTCTGCGCCACGAAGACGTGCACGAGCTCGTCGTGCCACAGGCTGGGCCCGGCGAGGTTGGCCGCGCCGAATGCGAGCGCGGCGATCGCCGCCCCGCCCACGCAGGCCGCGTCGATCCATCCCGCGCGTGCGCCGGTGATCGCGCGCGCGCGAGCCAGCGTGGCCGCCGGACGCGCGAATATATGCAGCCCGCCCCCCAAATTGCCGCCCCCCTCCCGCGCCGCTATAATCGCACCCGCTATGGGGGCCGCTGCAAACATGCCGATTCGCCGCGCCGCGCTGCTGATGCTGTTGATGCTCGCCGCGCCCGCGTGCCAGGTCGCGCCGGGGCAGGGCCGCCTCGGCGGCTGGGACTTCGCGGTCGACAAGACGCCGGAGCTCTGGGGCGAGTTCAAGCCGGATCGCGTCTATGAACTGCAACGCGACGTCTTTCTTCTGGACATCCCCGAGCGCACGAACGGCCCCGCGCTGCTCTCGGGCATGGAGTGGAGCGTGCCGCCGGACACCGTGCGCGGCCCGACAACCGTCGCCGAGTACCATGCGCATCCAAAAAACTGGCTCCGCGTCCCCGGCGTCGTCACCGCGGGAACCCGCCTGCGCGCGGAGGTCCTGCGCGGCAAAGGCAACCTACGCGACAAGGAAGCGACCGTGCACTACGTCCGCGCGCGGCTGCTTGACGGCCCCTTCCAGGATAAGCTCGTCGATTTGCAGGCGATCAGTCTCTACGCCGCAGACCCCGACTCGCGCCGGATCATCTTGCGCGGCCCGAACGAAGACTTCCTCACGCTCGCGCCCTGACCGATGACCGAGCGAAAAAAGATCGCGCTCGTCTCCTCGCACGGCGGCCACCTCACCGAGCTGCTCGAACTCGCCCCGGCCTTCGCCGAGTGCAACACGTTCTACTTCTGTTATGACGCAGAGACGACGCGGCGGCTGCCAAACGCCTATCTCACGCCGAATCGCCCTTATGACCCCCTGCAATTTCTGATCAATCTCGTGAGGCTGTGGCGGATTTTCAGCAAGGAACGCCCAGACCTCCTCGTCTCCACCGGCGCCGAGATCGCGATCCCGGCCTTTCTCGTCGCCAAGCTTCGCCGCGTGCCCTCGGTCTACATCGAGTGTGGCGCACAAGTCACGCGGCCCTCGCTCACCGGCCGCGTCGTGATCCATCTCGCTGATCGGTTCTTCGTGCAGTGGCCGGAGCTCGTACCCGCTTATCGCGGCCGAGCGCAGTACCGCGGCAGCCTCGTCGACGAGACCGCGCCATGATCTTCGTCACCGTCGGCACCATGCACCTCGACTTTAGACGCCTCATCGTCAAGATGGACGAAATCGCGCAGCACAGCGGCGAGCGCGTCGTCATCCAGACCGGCCTCGCCACGACCGCCCCCCAATACGCCGAACACTTCGCCTTCAAACCGCGC
>VFKU01000846.1 GCA_009885415.1 Rhodothermota bacterium | reverse complement strand
GGCAAGACACAGCGCCACTATCCCTCGCGCGCTCACAATTTTCTCCGAGTGCCCACCCAATTTCCCGCTCCAGGCCCCAACAAAGAGGGCACTGTGGTGTGAACCTATTTCGCTTCTTCGATCGCGGGGTAGGGTCCGAAGAAGCCGACGATCTTGGTAATCATTCCCTTGTCGTCGAACTCACCGTAGTCGATTCCGGGCGTGATTGTTTTTCCGTCGGGGCCGCGCATTTCCCACTGGAAGCGGAACGAGTTGTGGTGGAATTGGATGCCGGAGGTGCGGACGATGGTCATGCCTTGCATCTGCGCGTTCTTTTTGAATCCGCCGATGTGCGTCACCAGCGCCTCGCGGCCTTCGACATGGGCGGTGGGATCCGTGTAGGTGCCGTGTTCGGCCCAACCGGCTTCGAGGATTTTTCGGCGGGCGGCATCGTCGGGTTCGGCCCAGGACTTGAAATAGTTTTCGAGGGAGGCCCGCGCGGTCGTGGCGGCGGAGTCCTCGGCCTTGACGCCAGATTGGGTCGAGATTGCGAGTGCGGCGAATAGAAGTAGTGCGAGAAGTTTCTTGGTCATGGTGGGTTTCCTCGATTTGTCCCGAGCATTGTTAGATTCACTATATCATCGAGGGCAGCGGACTGGTACGATGCGGCCGACGGTCACACGGAAGCGCCACCTTGCCGGCGGCGGTTGAATTCGGGCTGCGGGGCCGATTAGGCTTGGCGCTCTGCTTTGTCCGGGGGGACGCTGGGATACGCCCTGTTCTTCGCCGGTTTTCCGTCGTGACCCATTTTCGGAGCGTTGCATGAAACTACACGAATATCAGGCCAAGGCGCTGTTTCGCGAGGTGGGGATTCCTTGCCCGGCGGACCGGGCGGTGAGCACGGCGGCGGAGGCGGTGGAGGCGGCGAAGGCGCTGGGCCTGCCGGTGGTGCTCAAGGCGCAGGTGCATGCGGGGGGGCGCGGCAAGGCGGGCGGCGTGAAGCTGGTGAGCAAGTTGGAGGACATCAAGCCGACGGCGGAGAAGATTCTCTCGCTGACGATTAAAGACTTGCCGGTGCGGAAGTTGCTCGTGGCGCCGGCGGCGGAGATCAAGAAGGAAGTTTACCTCAGCATTCTGATCGATCGCGGCACGCGCAAGGCGGTGTTCATCGGCTGCGCGGAGGGCGGCGTCGAAATCGAGGAAACGGCGAAGACGAACCCGGGCGCGATCTTGCGCTACGAGGTCGCTGCGAAGGAATTGCAGACCTTGCAACATGCGAAGGTCATGCCTTTCGCGCTGAAGCTGTTTAGCAATCCGAAACAGGCGGCCGAGGTCGCGGACATTATGGTGAAGTTGGCGAAGCTCTTCGCCGACAAGGACGCTTCGCTGATCGAAATCAACCCGCTGATCGCCGACGGGCACGACAAAATTATCGCGCTCGATGCGAAGATGATCGTGGATGACAATGCGATGTTCCGCCATGCGGAACTCGAGCCGCTGCGCGATATGGACAGCGAGAACCAGGACGAGCTCGATGCGAAAGCGCAGGGGCTGAGTTTCATTCCGCTGGACGGCACGATCGGCTGCATGGTGAACGGCGCCGGACTGGCGATGGCCACGATGGACACGATTAAGCACGTGGGCGGCAACCCGGCGAATTTCCTGGATGTGGGCGGGAGTTCGTCGCCGGACAAGGTGGTCGCGGCCTTCCGGTTAATCCTGAAAAACCCGAAGATCACGGCGATTCTGATCAATATTTTCGGAGGGATTACCCGCTGCGACGACATCGCCAAGGGCATCCTGCAATCGCTTGAGCAGATGAATGTCCCGGTGCCGATTATCGTGCGGCTCGTGGGCACGAATGAAGAACAGGGCCGGAAGCTGCTCGAAGGTACGAAGTTGGGCACTGCCAAATCACTGGTCGAAGGTGCGCGAAAAGCCACCGAACTCGGAGGCCGCGCATGAGCATCCTTATCAATAAAAATACGAAGGTCATCGTGCAGGGCATCACCGGGCGCGACGGTTCGTTCCACTCGCAACAGATGATCGACTACGGCACGAACATCGTCGGCGGCGTGACGCCGGGCAAAGGCGGACAGACCGTCCTCGGCCGGCCGATTTTCAATTCGTGCAAGGAAGCGGTGGCGGCGACGGGCGCCGACGTCTCCATCATGTACGTGCCCGCAAAGTTCGCCAAGGCCGCGATGATCGACGCGGCGACTTCGGGCATCAAGCTGCTGGTCGCGATCACGGAAGGCGTACCGACGCTCGACGCGCTCGAGGCCTATGAGTTGCTGACCGCGCACGGCGTGCGGCTGATCGGGCCGAATTGCCCCGGCCTCATTACGCCGGGCGAATGCAAAATCGGCATCATGCCGGCGAGCATCCACAAGGCGGGGCGCGTCGGCGTGATCTCGCGCAGCGGCACGCTCACCTATGAAATTGTGAACGAGCTGACGAACGCCGGACTCGGCGAATCGACCTGCATCGGCATTGGCGGCGATCCGGTGATCGGCAGCAAATTTACCGACCTCCTGCCGCTCTTCGAGAAGGACTCGCAAACGGAGGCGATCGTCATCTGCGGCGAGATCGGCGGCCAGGACGAGGTCGAGGCCGCGCGCTATTACAAGGAGCACATGACCAAGCCGGTCGTCGGGTTCATGGCGGGATTGACCGCGCCTCCCGGAAAACGCATGGGCCACGCGGGGGCGATCGTGGGCGGAGAAGATGACACGGCGGCCTCGAAGATTGCGAAGATGGAGGCGCTGGGCGTGCCGGTGGCGCGGCTGATCAGCGATGTCGTTTCTCTCGTGGAGCGCAAGCTCGGCGTCAGCTAAGCCATACTTGGCGCCTTGGGTAATTTATTGACGGGTGAAATCCCCGCGCCAGATCGCTAGAATACAGTCGCCAAGCAAGGTGCATTGGCCGGGATTCAGGGGCCCGGCATTACGCGCGCGGCAGACTCCAGCGCCGCCAAGCGGAATTCAGCGATTGCATGAGTGACGAGGGGTCTCATCCGAGCGGGCACAGCCTCGCTTTCGTCGAAGAACTCTACGAGGAGTACCTCGGCGATCCCGCGTCGGTCTCCGGCGAGTGGGCGCAGTACTTCGCTTCGCTCGATGCCGGCACTAAGGGCGGCGCGCCGGTACGCTTGGGTCCCTCCTTTCGGCCCGCGTCGATCTTCAATCCTTCGCGCGCCAACGGGCACGGGCACAACGGAAATGGCCACGCCGGCGTGCAAGACCGCATCAACCAGGCGGGTGCGCTGCAGCACAAAGTGGACATGCTGATTCGTAACTACCGCGTCCGCGGCCATCTGATGGCGTGCAGCAGCGCAGTGGGCACGCCGGCGATCGAATTGCCCGAACTCGATCCGGCCTACTACGGCTTCACCAACGCGGACCTCGATCGCGAGTTCGCGGCGCAATCGATCGCGGGCGGCGGTCAACTGACGCTGCGCGAGATCATCGTGCGGATGCAGAACACGTATTGCCGATCGATCGGCGTGCAGTTCATGCACATCGACGATCTGAAGGTCCGCGACTGGCTTCAGACGCGCATGGAAGGCACGGAGAACCGTCTGCGACTCGAACGCGAACAGCAGTTGCGCATCCTCACGCGGCTGACCGACGCGGCGATCTTCGAGGAGTTCATCCAGAAGAAATATCCCGGCGCGAAGAGTTTTTCGCTGGAGGGCGCGGAGAGCCTGCTGCCGCTGCTGGAATTGTGCATCGAGCGCGCGGGCGAGCAGGGCGTCGAGGAGATCGTCTTCGGCATGGCCCATC
>VFKU01000092.1 GCA_009885415.1 Rhodothermota bacterium | reverse complement strand
TGCAAGACATCATCCTCGTCCTCATCGCCTACCCCTGGATCGTCCGCGCCTACCAAGGCATGCAGACCCGCGGCCTCATCGGGAAAACCATCGACAACTTCCGGCTAAATGCCGAAAACAAACACAAATACGTCGCCCCCTTCGGCGCCATCGGCCTCTGGGCCTTCGTCTTCTTCCCCTTCTGGGGCACCGGCGCCCTCGTCGGAAGCATCATCGGATACCTCATCGGCCTACGCACTTGGATGATCTTCGCCTCCGTCTTCTCCGGACACTTCCTCGGGGTAGCCACCACCGTCCTCTTCTTCGACCTCGTCCATGGCCTCATCGAAGGCTTCGACCGCACCTTCGCCGCCTACCTCCCCTGGGTCATCGTCGCCGGAATCGCCCTCGCCTGGGCAGGCAACCAACTCTTCAAACGCCGGCGGAAAAAGGCTTAGCGCCCGGTGTTTCACTTAACTATATGAACGAAAACCTACCCTCCTCCGACGTCATCGGGGGTGACGCCGGAAGCAAAGTTCAAACCTTGCGGCTACACTGCTCTAAACGCCTCTAACAAAAGCCCCAAAGGGGCGCTCTACGGTAGCCCAGGGCAAAGCGAAGCGGCGCCCTGGGTTAAACTCCAAGAACGCGAAGCCCTGAAAGGGCGATCTAAGAAACCCGCCACAGGCCGTAAATCGCCCTAGCAGGGGAACCTAAGAAGCTCAGTTCACGGCACGACGCGGAACAATCGACCATCCCCGGCCGTCAGCTCGACATTCACGGTGCGCGTTCCGCTCAGTCGTTTGACGCGCGTCCATTTACCGGTCTCGCGGTCAAGTTCCTGCAGCCTGCGGCCGGGCAACGCGACTTTCACTTTCGCTTCCGCAGACTGCTTGTAGTTTCTGTTGACGATCATGAACGCGCCGGGCGCGTCCGCCTTGCCGAACAAGCCAATCACAAATTCGCCGTCGCTCATGATCTGCACCGGCGAATCCGCAGGCACCGCCTCGGCGCCAAGCGGTAACGGTGCGGTCTGATACACGCCCAGCGAATTTAACTTCATCAGCGCCGGCCCGAAGGTCGCGATCTCGTGGTTCAGCAGCGCGACATCCTCCATCAACGGCGCCGCGACCCCATCCACATAAAGCCCGTTGTATTCTTTCGGTCCCCAATACGTGAAATAACTGATTCCCCGCCCGCCGTAGGCCATCGTCGTGAACACCAGCCACCGCATCTCCGAAGCCGTCGGCAGCCGCCAGGTCTTGCTGATCGTGTCGGCCTGGATGATGTTCAGAAAGGGCCGGTGTGCCCCCAAGGCCGCCGTCCGGATCATTCCCAAATTCAGAAAATATTCCTTGCCGTCCTTCTCGCGGCCATCCGCTTCTTGCAGAAAATGGTAATGGTCGTAGCTGATCAGATCGGGCTTCACCGTCTCGATGTACTGCCGGAGGTGTTCGCGGTAGCGCAGCACCGTCCCCGAATCCGCCACCGTGTTCCCGGAATCCACCGGCTGCCCCGCACGCGCACGCGCAGCGGCATCCGCGCTGACCCCGAGTTGCTCCTCATTCGCATACGTCGGATAGAGATTGATGTACGCCAGGTGCGCCGGGTCGCGTTCGCGCAGGTAGGCGACCAGCT
>VFKU01000589.1 GCA_009885415.1 Rhodothermota bacterium | reverse complement strand
GGCGGCGTATTCGAAGTAGAGCCGCGTGAGCGATTCGGGCAGGCGCGTCGCTTCTGCGCCGTGGCGGCGTTGCAGCTTAATCGTGCGCAATACGGCGCTTTCGATCGCGAGGACCTCGATCGCGATGTCGGCCAGACTGCCTAGGTATTGCTGGTTAGCGTTATCGAGCAGCGGTTCGTAGCCGACCTGCGCGAGCGCCTTCCCCGCGAGGTACACGAATATCTTCTTCAGGTCCTCGACCTGATCGCGCATGCCTTCGAGGGTGTCGGGACGGCCTTCGCTGCTGTCTTCGCGCGTAGGCAGTTCCAACGTGCGAATCGCTTCGCCGAGACCGAGTTCCTTTTTCGAGGCCTTGCGCAGCAGCGACTTGAGCGAGCTGAGGCGGCAGATTTCGCTGGTGCCTTCGTAGATGCGCGTGATGCGCCAGTCGCGGTACATCCGCGCGGGCGCGTACTCCTCGCTGTAGCCGTAGCCGCCGTGAATTTGCAGCGTGTCGTCCACCAGCTTGTTCACCATCTCCGCGCCGTGCACCTTCGAGAGCGCGCACTCGATCGCAAATTCGCCGAGCACTTCGAGGCGGGCGTCGATCGACTTGCGCGCCGCGGCGTCCATGCCTTCGAGGGTCTGGTAGACGAGGCCGGCGGTGCGGTAGGCCATGGACTGCGTAGCGTAGAGCCGCGCGGCCATTTCGGCGAGCTTGTACTGAATCAGCCCGAAGGCGGCGAGCGGTTGGCCGAACTGCGTGCGTTCCGCGGCGTATTGCGCGGCGACGCCGAGCGCCTTCTTGCCGCCGCCAACGCAGTTCGTCGCCATCTTGAGCCTGCCAAGATTCAGCGTGCACATGGCGACCTTGTGCCCCTTGCCAATCTCGCCGAGCACGTTTTCGACCGGGATCTTCACGTTTTCCAGCACCATCGCGCAGACGGAGGAGCCGTGCAGACCGAGCAACTTTTCATTCGGCATGACGGTGAGGCCAGGCGAGCCGCGCTCCATAAGAAAGGCGGTGAACTGCGTGCCGTCGATTTTGGCGAAGAGGATAAAGAGGTCGGCCCAGCCGGAATTCGTGATCCATTGTTTCGAGCCGTTGACGAGGTAGTGCTTGCCGTCGGGACTCAGCGTGGCCGTGGTGCGGATGTTCATCGCGTCGGAGCCGGAACTCGGCTCGGTGAGCGCGAAGCAGGCCATCATTTCGCCGTGCATAAGTTTGTGGAGGTACTGATCGACCTGCGCCTGCGTACCGAAATTGATCAGCGGCAGCGAGCCGATGCCCTGGTGCGCGAAGACGGTGGACGCGAGGCCGCCCAAATACGAACGCGACTCCATCATCCCCGCGATGCCGAGCACGCTGAGACCGAGGCCGCCGTATTCCTC
>VFKU01000892.1 GCA_009885415.1 Rhodothermota bacterium | reverse complement strand
TGCGCATGATCTTCTCGAGCGCCTTGGAGATCGTCGAGCCTGCGGTCGCTTCGTCCATCCCGCCGACGGCAACTGGAGGAATGTAGGGCATGCGGACGGCGCCGTCTTCGCCCACGAGATAGGCGCGGCTCATCTCTGGCACGCGATAGACTTCGACGTAGAGCAAGTCCCCGGGGCGGACCTTGGCGCCCGATTCCGGCGGCACTCCCGCGGCCGCCGTGCACAAAGCAAAAAGCGCGAGAATCCCCATCGCGCAATGCCGCGCGTTTCGCATAGTCGTTCCCCCCACCCGCGTAGCTTCCCCGAAGCGATCGCCGTACCCCCGCGACCGCTTCTTCCGATCTCGATCCTGCGCGATCAAACTCCTCGCGCGTCGAAGCGCCGGAACTACTTCGGCGCCTGGACCAAATTCGCGTCCGCCGGTGGCGTTTCCCCCGCCACCGCCGGAGCGTCCCCGCTCGTATTCGCCTGCGCGCCGGGATCCAGCCTACTCGCGGCCGCGTCCCGGAGCAATTTAATATCGTCCTTGCGGCTCTTGAGCAGGCCCGGCACCTGCATCGCCAGGTCCCACTGTTCGACGGCCTGCGCGAAGTAGCGTCGGCGCTGTGCAGGATCGCCCGCGCGCGCGCCAACGCTCTGATACGTCTGCGCCAACTCGACGTAGTCCTGGTCGGGCGTCATGTTGTTCTCTTGCGCTGCCGCGCGAAGAAAAGCCGAGCGCGCGTTGTCCATCTGCCCCAGCTCGACATAGGATCGGCCGAGTGTCCGCAGCGCCATGAGATACACGCCGGGATCGCGCACGCGCCGCTCGGGATCGCCGAGCAGGTGAATCGCTTCGGGGTAGCGTCCGGTCTTGTAGTAGAGCAGACCCATCAGCGTTTCGGCGCGCGCGGTCTTCTCGTGGGCCGGGTACTCCGCCGTGAATTTCTCGAAGATCCCAATCGCCTCCGAGTAGGCCTCTTTGGCCCGCGCGGCGGGCGTGGGCGCTTCGAGTTGCAGCGCATACCCCGCCATGAACAGCGCGTCCGGCGCGAGCGGATGCCCATCGAAACGTTTTGAAAAACCGAGGAAAGCGTCTGACGCGCGGCGGTGTTCGCCGGCATCGAGCAGCGTCTGCGCTGAACGATACGCTGCGCGGGGCGCCTGGACGTTGATCTTCGCCGCCGAGTAGACGCCGTATCCCGCCGCTGCGATGATCGCCGCCGCCGCGATCCGCGGGAGCCAGCGCCGGAGTAGTGACCGGCGCCGCCGGCGCGGCAGGCCCAAGTGCGAGTGGCTGCTGAAATCTTCTTTTTCGCTTTCGGGTTCGGGCAATTCCTCGCGGGCGGCCGTGACGGGGTGCTTCAAGTCCAGCGTCAGCCCCTTCACCGCACGCTGCCGCTCCGCCGCCGCCTCGTTGGCCTGAGACAACTCGCGCATCAAATCCCGCGCAGCGGCGAGTCCCGCGGCCGGCACACGTGCGGACTCGACACTCGCGAGCGCTTCCGTCACCGTCTTGGAGGCGGAAGGAATGCCGACAGCTTGATGGTCCCGGGCAGTGGGTGCTTCGATGGCCGGTGCACGCACCGGTTCGGCGCTCACGGGCGCTTCGGCTACCGCCACAGCGGCGGAAGGACTGTCGACAGGTGGACGATACCGGGCCGTAGGCGCTTCGATCGTCGACGCCGCGAACGATGCCTCCGCGGCCTCGTCCTGGATTGTCAGTCGCCCATAGGGCCCGCGCGCCGGATCAGTCTCTTCTGCGAGCTCGGCAATGATCTGCTTGAGTTCGGCCAGCGATCGGCTCTCTTCGAAAGCGATCACGGGCCGGGCCGGTTTGAACGCCTCGAGGTCGAGCTCGGGGTGCACCGTCTCGGCGGGGTCGCCGCTGCCGTCCACGTCGTGCACGCCGTACTCAAAAAAACTAATGGGGTCGTCCGGCCTGCCGTAAGGCTGCGCCTCACCCTCGGTGGCCGCGCCGCGCGAGGGGATCCGCCCCGTCGTCAAACCGGTCATCTGGATAAAATCGAGCACGTTGTCGGAGCCGCGCGAACCCGTGCCGCTCGTCAGACGCGGATCTTCGTCCATCGCTCGGCGCAGCGACTCCTCGATGCCGTCGTCCTCGCGTGGATCGGGTGGCTGCTTCCACCACGGCAATCCGCTCGATGTGGCCACGTGAATTATTCCCCCGCTCTGCTGCCCCACTCGGCCTCGTCCTTAGCGCTGTCTCGCCCGGGCCGCTTGCAACAAAATCTGATTGGCGCGCTGTCCAAAATTCCGTATGTTTCCGTGCGGGGCTGCCGCTGCCGCGACCGCGGCCTCCGCGCCCACCGCCTTCACCACGATCGGAGTCTCTTCGCGCTGCGGCGCTTCCGCCGGTCCCATCCCGCGCAAGTGCGTCAATTTCTCTACGTCGGCTGTCGTCGTTTTTTCGATCGTGTGAAGCACCATCTCGACTGTGACTCGCCGCGTCTCGAGCTGCGCCGCGAGCAACAGCGAATTGCGGCACAGCCCCACCGCCACGCGCGGGTTGCCCTCGGAGAAGGCATGAATCACTTCGATCGCCGCGTCCCCAAAGTCGGGCGCGTGCGCGAACTGCGCCCCGGCCTGCTTGAGGCGAAACTCGATCATCTCGCGAAGGTCCGCCACGCTGAAGGCCGAAAGCGTGTACACCAGATTGGCGCGCTGGAGAAAATTTGGCGCCGCCTCGAGCACGCGGGACCATTCGAGCTGCGCAAAACACACCAGGTTCAACAGCTTGTGTTGCGGCGTCTCGAGATTCTGCGCCAGCCGCAACAGTTCGAGTTGCCCGCGCTTGTTCAGGTTCTGCGCGTCGTCGATGATCAACGTGCTCACGCGATTGCGGTTCGCCAGCAAATATTCGTTCAAGGCCTGCATGTACGCGCCAAACGTGCGGTCCGAAGGACGCAATTGAAACTGGTTCACGATAGCCTCGAGCAGCGAAAAACTCGTCCACGAAGGAATCGGAGATCCCAGCACCGCGGTGTTGTATTTCGAGGGGTCCGACGCCATCCCGCTCATCAGCTTGCGCAGCAGCGTCGTCTTGCCCGTTCCGTAATTCCCGAGTATCAGGGCAATCCCGTGACGCTCATCGATACTGTTCCACAAACGATAGAGGCACGCCTTGTGATCGCGCGTCGCGCAAAAATAGGACGGATCCGCCGTCGGCGCGAAGGGCTGTTCGCGAAGGCCGAAGAAATTCATATCGAGTCGGCTCGTGCTCATTATCGTGCCTCACCCCTCCGCCTTGAGCCACACGTTCGCAACGAACGACAGGACTGCGCAATCTGCGAACACGATCCAGAACGAGGGATCCCGCGCCCGCCTAGAGCCCCCTACCCACGACACGCGCAGACGCGCGCCTCGACTTGCAGTAACTTACTCTATTTCAAAGTGATAGCCGTGTCAAGCAATGATCTGCGTCGAAGTTTTTATTTCTCCGGGAGGCCGCGGGATTTTAGGGTAATTACTTTACTGATTTTAGCTCATAGCCAATTTCGTATATGCGTCAACGGATTACATTACCGCCCACCTGCACCTTGAGCGCCATGGTCTCGGCCTTTACACTGCGTCCGTCTGTCGCTCTCGTTGTTTCATCTGGAGGCCCACCGCCGTGCGTATCCTGCTCCTCGTTCTTTCCATCGCCTTGTCTGCGGCCTTCAGCGCCTCCGGCGCCGATTGGTACAAGGGCGTCACCCACGTCCACAGCCTCTGGAGCGACGGCGACACCGCGCCCGAGTGGATCGCGAAATGGTACAAGGATCGCGGCTACCACTTCGTCGCCTTCTCCGAGCACAACCTCCTGCAAGAAGGCGAGAAGTGGATCAGCTTCGGCGGACGCTCGCCGCTACAACCTGAGCACCTCGATGACTTACGCAAACTCTTCGGCCCGGAGTGGGGCGAAATCCGCAAGGCGGCGGACGGCCGCCCCGACGCCATGCGCCTGCGGACTTTCGACGAACTCACGAAGCAGTTCGTCGAGCCCGGAAAGTTTCTGCTGATCCCCGGCGAAGAAATGACCGCCGGCTCGGTCAACGTCCACACCAACGTCGTCAACGTGCGCGAGCCGATCCGCGGCATCGAGGGCAAGAGCAAAGGCGAAGTGCTGCAACTGCAACTCGAAGCGGTCGAGGCGCAGAGCGCGAAATACAAGGTGCCGATGATCGCCCACCTCAACCACGTCAAC